>JAACDS010000414.1 GCA_009936895.1 Pseudomonadota bacterium | reverse complement strand
ATCCAGACCATGGGGTAAGGCTTCCGTTTTTCTTGGTCTTTGACAGGTTCGACAGGTTCGACAGGTTCGACAGGTTCGACAGGAAAAACGTGCCCGCGCAGTTTGCTATTGGGTGAAAATACGCCGTGGAAACGGATGAGATTAACTATCGGTCTAGCCGCCTAGCGGCAATTTTTCCGAAGCCGAGCGTAATCCTGACGCGGTTTCATAACGCTTTCTCACCGCGGAGCAACTTGCGATCGGGCGTCATGCGACCTGAAATTTGCAACCTGATCCATTCGAGCGACACACTGTGTCGTGCCCAGCATGACCAGAAACCGAACAAGAATCACCGTTTCTCAGCGAGTGCTTCGACGGATTGCACCGAGTGATCAGGCGCCAAGTGCACAAACAGTCCAGGCTGCGGTGGCGAGCTAGCCCACTGCCACCGCGTCAAACGTTCGTAGTGGGCGATAAAGCGACCCAAGGCAATCGCATCCATACGCAACGTCGGTTCGATTTGCTGCTCCTGCTGGCCCCGCCACATCACTACCTGCTCAAAACCCGGTGGCTTCAACTGAACCCAGTAGTCGATCTGCCGCCACAGCGGTTCATAATGCTGTCGAATCTGCTCATTCACCCAGCGACGCCAGACGCCTTGCGGGTCTTCTTCGCGTTCCAATGTATTGATCGGATCTTGCAGCATAATCTCAGGCTGCGCTCGCACACCCAAACACCAACCTTCCAACACCAACACTTGTGCCACACTTTCACGCTGACCACTGCGATCGTCCATGCCTTTATCGAATACGGGCAATTTCACCGTCGCAGCCTGCTCAGCAGGCTCCTGCATGGCTGCCATCACACGCTGCAACCAACCGGTGTCATGGGTTCCGGGAACCCCACGGGTGCATAACAGAGGATGAACCGTCGCGCCCAATGTCTGTCGATCCGCATGGGTGAGATAGAAATCGTCCAATGAAACCGCAGCGGCGGTAAATCCACGCCTCTGCAAATGTTCAACCACGACCCGAGCTAGTGTTGATTTGCCCGATCCTTGACTGCCAGACACGCCGATAGTCCTCGGAATTCGCTGCCGATCTGAATCACACATTGCGTCGATCATTTTCTTCGCCAGTGCATGCCAATCGCTCAAGTCGACTGCCCTGTGGCTACCGGATTCGGTCATAGTTCATCCAACAGTGTCCAAACCTGTACCATCGCACTCGCGCGAGGCCTTCGCTACTATTTTGGTCTCCACTGAACGTTCTGAACCTTAGAGGTTGCCACATGACTTTGTCCGAACTGTATGTTTCTAGCCGCAAGCGGCTTCGTTTGCCTTTTTTTACCTGCATTGGCTTGGGTGTATTGCTCAGCGGCTGCCAGCAGGCGGCCACGGTGATTCAATCTGGAGAAGCCGCACAGGAGGCGGGTGGCACCGTGGCATACGTCACGCCGCGCAAAAGCCCAAACGATCGACGAGACTATCGGTATCTGACCTTAGACAATCAGCTCAAAGTTCTGCTGGTTTCAGATCCTGAGACAGACAAATCCGCCGCAGCTCTGTCGGTGTATCGCGGCAGCTTTCATGAACCGGATTCGCGACCAGGTTTGGCGCATTTCTTAGAGCATATGCTGTTCATCGGCACAGGGAAGTACCCTGAAGTCGACAGCTTTCAGCAGTACATTACCGCCAACGGCGGCTCCTCAAACGCCTATACGGCGTTGGATCACACCAACTATTTTTTCGATATCAAGAACAGCGGCCTGAGCGAAGGACTGGATCGTTTCGGTCATTTCTTTATCAATCCGCTGCTCAGCGAAGAGTATGTCGAGCGCGAGAAGAATGCGGTGCATTCCGAATACCAGATGCAAATCAAGGATGACGGCTGGCGCGGCTACGTGGTGAGCAAACAGGCTCTGAACCCGGAGCACCCGGGACATCGGTTCACCATCGGCTCGTTAGATACCCTCAACGGTAATGTAAAGGCAGACTTGGATCGATGGTTCAAAGACAATTACTCTGCGGACCAGATGGGGTTGGTGGTGTTGGGCAAGGAATCGTTAGATGAACTGCAGGCACTGGTCGAGCCGCTCTTTAATCAGGTGCCCAACAACAACATCGGTCCGAGCCATCCTGCGGTGGCCCCGTTCACCTCAGAGCAACTGCCGGCGCAGCTTTCTTCCAAAGCCCTCAAAAATTCCAATCGCCTGAGTATTTCTTTTCCGATCCCCAACACCTTAGCCGCGTATCGGAACAAGCCAGAACAGTACGTCTCCAACCTGCTCGGCCATGAAGGTCAGAGCAGTTTGCATAGCGATTTGACCCAGCGTGGCTGGATTGAACGACTGGGTGCTGGCAGCCAGAATTTTGATCACAGCACCAGCTTGTTTTCCGTCGAATTGATGCTGACTGAACAAGGTAAAGACCATGTTCCTGAAATCATGGGATTGGTGTTTGCCCAGCTCGACAATCTGCGAAGCGTTGAACCGGAAGCCTGGCGCTATGCCGAGCAAGCCAAGATTGCGAATCTAGCCTTTCGGTTCCAGGAAAAAGGCTCGACTGTCGGCTTCGTTTACCAAATGGCCCCGCGTCTGAACGATTATCCGCCCGAAGACTTACTCGCGGCACCCTATCTTATGGAAGCCTTCGAGCCAGTCATGATCCAAGATCTGTTGGCGCGTCTGACGCCGGACAACGCGCTGGTTGAACTGGCGACACCTGATTTTGAATCCCAGACCACCGAGCCCTGGTTCGGTGTGCCCTATGACTTGGTACAAGCTCCTTTGATCACCAAAAAGCCGCAGACCACAGAGCTAACGCTGCCCAAGAGAAACCCTTACCTGCCTCAAGATCTTGCGCTGCTGCCCGCAGATGATGCCGCTATCGCATTGGTCATTGACCGCCCCGGCCTGCAGCTGTGGCTGGACACCGACGTATCCTTCACCACACCCAAGGCCAACATAGCCGTCGAGCTGCTGGTCCCTAACGGCCTTGTCTCTTTGCAGGACAGCAGTTTCGCCGAACTATTGGTACGCCTGCTCAAGGATGAAATGACCGAGCCAACCTATCCAGCACTGCTGGCAGGACTGGACTTTGGCTTGAGCGCCACATCCAGCGGTTTCGCCATCACCATCGGCGGCTACAACGACAAACAACGGGAATTTTTATCCTTTGTGTTAGATAGGGTACTCACCGCCCCGCTGTCTCAAGCGCGGTTTAACACGATGAAACAAAGTCTGGTACGCGACCTGCAAAACACCACTAAGGACAAACCCTATAATCAAGCATTGACCGCTCTGAACAATGCGCTGCTGGCATCCAGCTGGCCTGCAGAACAACAGGCGGCATTGCTGAGGACGACATCACTGACCCAGCTGGAAAACTGGCGCCGCGAACAGTTCAACACATTGGCAGTAAGCGGCGGCCTGCACGGCAATGTCGATGAGCAAGACGCGGAAAACCTCGCGGATCTGTTAACCACACTGCTGCCGCTGAATCGCGTCTCGCGCACGCGGCCATCGGTACAGCAGATCAAAGAATCTGCAAGCATCGACTTAGCCGTAGACCATAACGACGCCGCCTTACTGATTTACGTCCAAGATCCAAACGACAGTTTTGCCAGCCGGGCCCAAAGCGCCTTGGCGGGCCAATTGCTGCGTTCGCCGTTCTTTTCCAGCCTGCGGACCGACCAGCAACTGGGCTACGTGGTCAGCGCGGGTATTCGTCGCATGGACACCCAGAGTGGCAACCTATTTTTAGTGCAGTCTCCGTCTGCGGGTGTAGCGCATATTGAAAACGCGGTGATGGTCTTTCTTGAACAATATATTGCTCAGTGGGATGCCCTGCCGAAAGAGGCTGTTGAGCAACAAAAAGCCGGCTTGATTACCCGTCTCATGGAGAAGGACAAAAATCTGGCCCAGCGCAGTCAGCGCTATTGGCGCAGTCTGTCTGAAGAAAATTTTGCCTTCGACAGCAACCGGCAAATCGCCGACCAGGTCAGCGGTCTGAACAAACAAGACATGAAGGCGTTCTTAGAAGACCTGTACCAACGGGTTCAGAAACAGCGCCTGCTGATTTTCAGCGTAGGGGCCATACCCGAGGCTACATCAGGCGACAGTGCTTAGCGCGGCAGATCCAACCGAAAGGGCGGCAGAGATTCGATCAGCGCACGACCGTAACGCTGGGTGACAATACGCTTATCCAGCATAGAGATCGTGCCGTAGTCGCTTTCACTACGTATCAATCGACCACAAGCCTGCACCAGTTTTAGCGAGGCATCTGGCACAGAAATTTCGTAAAAGGGATTTCGGCCTTGCGCTTCTGCCCACTCAGCAATGGCCTGATCGATGGGATCGTCGGGTACCGCAAATGGCAATTTGATGATCACAACATGACGGCAATAGTCACCGGGCAGGTCCAAGCCTTCGGAAAAGCTGGCGACGCCAAACAAATAGGAAGATTGGCCTTCATCAATCCGCCGCCGATGTTCTACCAGCAAGGCCTGCTTACTGCCCTCGCCCTGCACCAGCAAGCCTTCGGCCAATGGCTTGGACAAACCAGCCACCACCGCATTCAACTGCCGCCAAGACGTAAACAAAACCAGCGCGGATACATGCCGCTGCAGCAACTCCGGAATCAGTTCCGTGACCTCGGCGGTGTGGGCATCGAAATCCCGAGGGTCTGAACGCATGGCTGGCACATGAAACGTTGCTACTTCCGGATAATTAAAAGGGCTTTGAATCACCATGGTCGCCACCGAGGGTTCCAATCCGACCCGTTCGATAAAACGGTCAAACCGTCCCAAGGCCGTGATGGTTGCCGAGGTGCAGACGGCGCCATAGCAACGCTGCCAGAGCACTTCTTGCAGAATGTTGCCAGGCTCGATGGGCGCACTGACCATTTCAACATCGTACAGGGTGCGGTTCAGCCAGCGCGCATAACGACGCGGCCGCCCGGCGCCCAGTGCATAATCTTCGAACAGCGCGCGTGTGGCCAGGGCCCGGCTTTGCAGCTGGCCCACGGGCACCAGCCAATCTTCCGCCTCGTAGGCATTATGCCAATCGGAGTTTCCTGCCACGGCTTCCTGCAGCAGTTCGTGTGCCTGCTCTAAAATGTCACAGAGCTTACCCGTGGACGGCAGTACCGCCATGGCAAGATCCATAAGGGTCTTGGGAACATCGCCCTGAGGGAACCGATACACCTCGCGGTCTTCGTCCTTGGTTTCAAAGGGCAGCGTGTTCAGTCCTTCTGACAGCGCCTGTAAATGACTGGTAAGCGCCTCTGCCTCGGCGGCTGCCCCAGTGGCCAAACTCGTTAAATTTACGGGCCGACCGAAGCGTTGGGTAACCGAACCCAAGACTTTGTTGACGTTGTCGAGCCATTGGATGGTCCCATTTACCCGTGCGTTCGCTGAAAAGTGATTCTGGGTTTTGTCTGCAATATGGTGGGCTTCGTCCAAAATATAAATGCAGTCTTCCGGCTCGGGAAGCACGGCCCCGCCGCCTAGGGCCAAATCCGCCAGCACCAAATCGTGATTCGCCACAATAACGTCCGAGCCTTCGAGATTGGCTCTGGCACGAAAAAATGGGCATTGCTTAAAAAACGAACAGCGGTTGTTACTGCAGCCCCGGTGATCGGTGGTGACACCAGACCAGGCCGAGTCGGACATTCCTTCCGCCCAGCTGTCGACTTCCCCATCCCACTGGCCCTGCGAAAAGCGATTGAGCATCTCCTGATACAGCACGGTATGGTCTTCATCCGTGGCATCAAATATCGGTATTTCCTGCTGATCTTGGTATTTGAGGTGGTCGTCCAAACGCTTCAGGCACAGGTAACGGCCCCGCCCCTTCGCCAGGGTCAGACTGAATTTCAAACCCGCGCGCTGCTGAATATCCGGCAAGTCTTGGAGAATGACCTGCTCTTGCAGGGCCACAGTCGCGGTACTGAGCACAATGGTTTTGTTCAGGCTTTGGGCAACGGGGATGGCTGCCAAGCAATAGGCGGCAGTTTTGCCCGTGCCGGTACCGGCCTCCACCACAGCCACGCGATCGGTTTTTGCTGACAGGCTGCGCGCTATCTGCGCGATCATCTGCCGCTGGCCGCTTCGAGGTTTAAAGTCCCGTGCCGCCAACCATGTACGGTAGGCGGTTTGAATTTTGTCTTTAACGGCATCGGTAAGGGCGGTCATAGCGCGGCACTGTGAAGCAAAAGCGTGAACGAGCCAAGTGAAAAAATCCGTCTTCTGGGTAAGCGCCGTCGCACAGGGAGTTGTTGCCCCTGCCAAATCCCTATGTCACTTTAACCGCTCTTTCGTGTTCACTACGTTCGAGTTATTTATGTCTCTACATCGCCTCACACTGCCCCTGATGTTACTGGCAATTTTCGCCACCCAGAGTCTCGCCAGCAACACCAATAAACTGGTCGTGCCGCCCGGGTTCAGCGTGCACGCTCTACCCTTCTCTGTGCCAAACGCACGGCAGATGGCATTGACGGATGCTGGCCACCTCATCGTTGGCACGCGAAAGCTTGGCAACGTGTATGCGGTAAAAAATGCCCTGACCGCACAATCGCCGGAAATCGTTACCCTATTTGATGATCTGACCATGCCCAGTGGTGTCGCGGTTTTTGATGGTGACTTATACATCGCCGCCAAAAACGTCGTGCTGCGCGTGAACGATATCGATCAATCCATTACCGCCAGTCCAGATACCGATGTGGTGACGGATTCTCTGCCAAAGAAAAGCCATCACGGCTGGAAGTACATAAAATTCGATAGTCAGGGGCGCCTCTACGTACCCGTCGGCGCACCTTGCAACACCTGTTTGTCGGACGATCCGCGCTTTGCGGCCATCTTGCGGATGGATCCGCAGACCGGAGCCAGCGAAATCGTCGCTCAGGGTATTCGCAACATAGTCGGTATGGACTGGCACCCGGAGACCGGTGACCTGTGGGTCAGCAACAACGGTCGGGACATGATGGGCGACGACATCCCCGCTGACGAACTCAATATTATTCCCGCCGATTCCCAAGACATTGGCGACAAAGCCCCCCACTACGGCTATCCGTTTGTGCATTCAAACGATGCCAGCGCGCCCGCCGGCCTAATCGACGACCCTAAATTTGGTGACGATCCAGCGAGACCGGATACCACCGTGCCTGCAGCGCTGCGCATACAAGCCCACGCGGCCCCCTTGGGTATGACGTTTTACACCGACGATGCATTCCCGGAGACCTATCGTGGCGGACTGTTTGTAGCCGAACACGGTTCATGGAACCGCTCGTCCAAGGTCGGTTATCAGGTGGCTGTGATGACCGAAGATGAAAACGGCCAACTCGCTTACCAACCCTTTGTGACGGGATGGCTTGACGAAGAAGACGCTTGGGGCCGGCCAAACGATGTGCTGGTCGCGCCAGACGGTAGCCTGTTGATTTCAGACGACCGTACGGGCCAGATTTTTCAAGTGCGCTTTGAAGGCACAGGCTCAACCGTAGCGTCGGCAAGCCCGTAGCCAAACCGCCGTCGATCCGAAACCATCTCAGCGTTCGCTTTTCGGTTTCGGCATCACGGAAATTTCCATAGGCGCAAAGTGCTCCATATCCACATCAATGAGATAGGGGCCGGTTGCTGCCAAGGCGCTATCCAGCGCATGAGCAAAGGCATCGACGCTGGCCACACGTTCGCCCGGCACGCCCATACTCTGCGCCATTTCTGCAAAAGCCACCTTGCCTAAATCGGTTTCGTTGATGCGCCCAAAGCGATTCTGCTGCAAATAACGCAGCACCCCATAACCGGAGTCGTTGAACACACAAATGATGAGAGGCACTTGGTATTGGGCGCAGGTGGCCAATTCCGTGGCATGGAACATGAAGCCCCCGTCGCCGTGGATCACCAATGTCTTTGCGTCCCCAGAACGCTGGGAGGCAATGGCCGCACCCACGCTCATGGGAAAACCCGGACCAATAGCTCCAGAGGTCGGATTGATCGACGTTCGTGGCTCCATGATGGGGAACTGCTGGTTGCCCCAGTTGTAGGCAGAAATGGTCTGATCTCGAACAAACACCGATTCTCTCGGCAGCTCCTCGCGAATACAGTCCATCACCTGCGGCCAGTCCGTGCCCAATCGCCCCCGCATGGCCTGACGGATACCATCACCCGCGTGTAAAATCTTGTCTGAGAACTGGGCATCGTTGGCCTGCAACTCGGGAAGACGTTGATTGATACCGAGCAATGCCATGCGCGCATCCGCCACCAAGCCCACATGAGCTTGATGGGTTCGGCCAATCATGTTGCTGTCGATATCGATGTGAACCAGCTTGCCTGGCGGCGTTTGCGCCGCAAACTGTCCATCTACGCCAACGGCAAACTT
>JAACDS010000077.1 GCA_009936895.1 Pseudomonadota bacterium | reverse complement strand
GCGACAAATCTAGCGAAAGTCTGAGAGCACGACAACACTCACGATGCCTACAATCCAAACAACGCTTTTTTAGATCGCGCATGCCATCTCCGAAAAGCGTACTTCGATTCGCCAGCCAGTCAACGCTCCGAGGGCTTAGAAATTGTCTATCCGTCGCCAACTTGATTAATGCGACGAGCTAGAGAGGCATCTTTTTCCGTCACCACGTTACCCGCGTCGTGGCTGGTGAGACCAATGTGCACCGTGTTGTAGACGTTTGACCAGTTGGGATGATGATCCGCTTGTTCTGCGAGCAACGCGACTCGGGTCATGAAGGCGAAGGCCTCGGAAAAATCAGTGAAACGCCATTCTCTGCTGAGCATATCGTTCTCGTGGGTCCATCCGTCCGGTATCTTCATATCGCCTCATTTCCATTGCTACTATGGCTAATACAGCACGGCGCCGGCCAGTGCTTCCCAGAACACCTCAGACTGAAGTACCGTATGAATCTAATCAACCGTCTTCGTCATCGCAGTGAGATCCGCATGCCCATCACCACCCACAGAACCAGCAGCCAGCGCCACAGCACCTTTTACCGGGCCTGCGGCCCAGAAGACGGCCCACTGGTAATCATGACCCACGGATGGCCAGACCTGTCCATCAGCTGGAGACACCAACTGGTCTTTCTAGGCCAGCTAGGTTACCGGGCGGTCGCTCCAGATATGCGGGGTTACGGCGGTTCCTCGCTGTACAGTGAAAAACACGCCTACGCCCAGACCGAGATCGTGCAGGATATGATTGAACTGATTGACAGTCTGGGGCGGGAGACAGCGGTTTGGATTGGTCACGACTGGGGCTCGCCGGTGGCATGGAATGTCGCCCTGCACCACTCGGATCGGGTGAGCGCCGTCGCCAGTCTTTGCGTGCCCTACGGCTTTTCAGGACACCCGGACAGTTTGGATTACAGTATAAACCGTGACCTCTACCCCGTTGAGCACTATCCAGCCGGCCAATGGGATTACCAACTGCACTACTACGAAAACTTCGACGCGGCCCTGCAGGAGATGGAAGAAAACCCTGAACGCGTCGTCAAACTGCTGTTCCGTAAAGGTGACCCCGCCGGCCAAGGCCAGCCCAGCGCCACCGCCTCGACGCGCAAAAATGGCGGATGGTTTCCTTCAACCGGTGTACCCGATATGCCTCTCGATACAGACGTTGTGACGCCCGAAGACATCTCTACTTATGCCAAGCACTTGAATGAAAACGGCTTCTTTGGCCCGGCAGCTTGGTATGTCAATGGCGACGCGAATCAAGCCTACTTAGACAGCGCGGCGGATCGCACCTTGTCCATGCCGGTGCTCTTTGTCCACGCTACCTACGACTATGTCTGCGACACGACAACCACCGGATTCGCCGACCCCATGCGGGCCCTGTGCCCCAACTTAACCGAGGAGCGGTTGGCCTGCGGTCACTGGATGGCTCAGGAAAAACCCGCGGAGCTCAATACCATTCTGGAGCGCTGGTTGACGGAAGTTGCCGACTACCCGGCCTGAACGCCAAGCGCCTTGCCAAGCGCCAGCAGATGGTCGGCGACATATCGTTTGCCTAAAGAGGTGCCAGGCAACACCTGAAAGGCATGACAGGCCCCTGGCAACACGACCAGTTCGGTCGGCACCCCGGCAGTCAGCAAACGCTGGGCGTATTCAATGTTTTCGTCACGAAACAGGTCCAGAGCGACCGTGAACATCCACGTAGGGGGCAGGCCCTCAACACTGGCCACGCGTGCCGGTACGTAGGGCGCTTCCGCGGGATGATCCCCGAGATAACAGGACCAGCCGAACTCATTGCTTTTTCGCGTCCATACAAATTCACCAACCAAGGGGTCGCCGGGAGCAGATGCCGAACCAGTTAAGTTGTCGAGCATGGGATAGGTCAGATGCTGATGGTAGACTGCATAGTCTCCGGCATCTCGAGCGCGAATCGCCAAGGCAGCAGCGAGACCACCCCCAGCACTCTCACCGCCAATGGCGATACGATCTCTATCGACCCCCAGCCGCTGCGCTTCATCGTGCAGCCAAGCCAGCGCCGCATAACAATCATCCAAAGGCGCGGGAACCGGGTGCTCTGGTGCCAGTCGATACCCGACGGCGAGTACAGTAATGCCCAACTGTGAGGCAATTAATGTATTCATGGGGTCCGAGCGCTCCATCTGCCCACCAACATAACCGCCGCCGTGAATGTGTAGGTAAGCGGCTTCGGATTTCCGCGCCTTTGGGGTGTATAGCAAGCAAGGCACATCCCGATCGGCACTCGCAATCGTGACGGATTCACGCCGAACCCCTGCTGCCTCGGCGTCCCCGAGGGCTGTCGCTGCAGCTCCTGCACGACGGAATTTATCCAAATTTTCCCGAGTAAAATTGAAAGCAGGCATCTGCTGCAAAATCGGCAGCAGCTCAGGATCAAGCAAATGTTCGGTGCTCATATGAGTCTCTCCCTAGGCAACACCCTACTATGCCGAACAGATTCGAAAACCTCGAGAGTTCATATCACGGCAATCGGCGCTGCGTGCTAACCCACTTGCTCTTGGACTGCCCGCCATGCCGCGTCGAAAGCTGCGTCCATGAGAGCAATGGCCTGTGAGTCTGAATTAGCAATGGAAATACGCCCAAATTGTGCTCGACCGATTTCGTGAGGTGCCTTTCCCTCCTCCCATTCTGGATCGTCGAGCGCAAGATACGGATAGGCATAGCCGTGCGGAATGCGATTTACCGTGATGGCCTGAATGTCTGTCTCGTGATTAAAACCAAACTGGCCGAGCAGACTCTGCAGTTGGTCTCGCACCTGCTGCTCGTACGTTTCGAATGGCGTCATATAAATCTGCTGACGCCCCATTCGGAGTTGATCTCGACCAGAGCCGGATTGTTTCGAGCCGGTCATAGGCGAATGCATCATGAACACCACCATGGGGTCCTCAGCGTTTCGCGGCGGTTCGTATCCGCCAATCGACACCGTCGGTGCTGTACTAACCCACTGAAACGGATCGTAGGGACACTGCATCAGGCTTGCACCCAACTGCTCGTATGCCCGCCCGTTGGCAAGCAGCACATTGGCATAAACAAAGGGCGTCCGAACACCGTAGCGTAACGCCTGCTGTTGTGACTGGGGTAACTCAGGACATAGGTGCGGAATGATGTTGTTGTTACAGGCCAGTACACAGTGTTCGGCGGTCACCCGTCTGGCTTGGCCCTTTTGCGGCTGCCCTCCCGGGGCGACTTCGACATAATCCACTTCGAGCACGTCGCCTTGTTCTCGTACACCAACCACTGTGCTGTTCAGACGCATTCGCGTGGTGTTTTCGACAAGGTCAAGGCCCGCATAGTCAAAACGGCTGGCCACGACATCATCAGGACCCTGCATATCTGGCGCGACGGCGGGAATCAGGCTTTGCACCAACAAACGGGCAACTGACGCGTTGCCATCTGGGTACATTTGGACGTTGACCAAGCTGTCAACGAAGGTTCCCCCAGCAAAGGCAACCGAACGCCCGATCCAGCCCATTGAGCGAATACCACTGGCACCGTATCCAATCGCTTCCAGCACCGTCAGATTCCACCCGGACATTCCTGTCAGATGCACGATGATGGCGTTAAGTAGCGGCAGCGTGGTGTCGGCTAGCCCGACTTTTTCTAGCAAGAACTGGTTGTAGCTGACGTTGTTTATGTAACGCCACTTCTCGCGGATGGACAGGCCATCCAAGAAGTCACGGCCACCACCAAAGAAGGCGATCAAACGCTCTTTTTCGCCAGCGGCAATGGGTAGTGTTTGCACCGCTTCGGCATAGCCCTCGCCGGCATACGTGACACCATTCCAATTGCCTGCCATGGTGAAATGACCATCCGGCCCGGGAATGGCGACCCCATTGTTGGCGTCGAGACGGCCCGCCAAGGCCAATCCATCTGGAGTTTGTGCCGCCATCTTGGAAAGAAATGCCTCATCAATACCAATGCCCACCAATAAGTCGCCCGCCTCAGGGCTGTAGTTGCTGGGGTTTTCAAGGTTTTGAGCCCCCCCCAGACTTAGCACCATGCGCCCTTCGTGATGAAACTCGTTGCGCTTTGCGTGACCGCCAAAGTCGTCATGGTTATCTAACAGTAGGATACGAGCCTCGGGCCCCTTGAGCTGACGAAAATACCAAGCTGCAGCCAGACCACTCATGCCAGCGCCCACAACAACCAAGTCGTAATGCTCCTCCAACGCCTCATAAGACGTCGGTTTAACCCCACGCCAAGCCAGATCATGGGCCACCTCAAAAGAACCGTCGTGACTCCCCCGCATACCGGTTTGCATTGGCGGATAGTAGGCTCCTGCGTTTTGCAGGCGAGCGGCATCGGCAGGGATTTGCGTCATCCCCAAGGCAGGTAGCATCAAGCCACCGGCCCCGACGGCAATACCGTTTAACAGATCTCGACGAGTGATGTTTGACGCCATCAGAACTTCTCCACTGTTGATACGTTATTTGACATGTCACTCGACAGGCTGCAACATGTCGAGTGACATGTCAAACACGAAGACCTCACGATGAGCCACGAGCGCAAGCGAGAAATCATAGCCACTGCCGTGGAAATCATTGCGGATAAAGGTTACGCCAGCCTAACCATGCGCGCGCTGGCCAGAGCCAGTGGTATGAAACTCGGCGCGCTGCAGTACCACTTTCGGACACGCCAAGACTTAATGCAGAGCCTGATCGACTTCCTCGTTGATGAAGTCAGACAATCGTTCGCTGCGTCAGGGCTTCAGGCAGGAGCACTCAGCGTGCGAGAGATCGCCGCTTTTATGTTGCAGGGCATGCCAAGCGACGCGGCTCTGGATGACAAACTTTGGCCTCAACTTTGGGCAATGCAGCAGGTTGAACCCTTGGTCTCAGACCTCTTGGAGGACGTCTATGCCGAGTACTTGAAGGGTTTAGAGCAGGCGATCAAGACAGCAGGTGGTCGCTCACCCCGTGCCGAAGCACTGTGCCTGATGTCTATGTTAGAGGGAGAAGTGTTGTTTCTTGGCGCAGGCAGGCGCTGGGCGCCAGAGCGACAAACGGTACACGACGCCATGCTTGAAATGATTACCAAACGCTATGGAGAGTAGGAATGGAGTACGCTGACACCCTTGATGAACAAATGTACCGTTTCGGATTTTGGTCGGTACTGATCGTCATCGCCTCGGGCATTGCCTCAGGCTTTATGCCACTCGATGTGCCGGGCGGTTACGCCGCGGCGCACACCGACCGAGTACTCTGGCTGCAGGCCAACCGGACGCTTTTTATCGCGGGTTGGGTGAATCAAATCGTCGCCATGTTCAGCCTGTCTGGGGTCTTTGCATGCAGTGCTTGGCTGATTGCTCGAAGTCATACCTTGCGGGCAATGCTGGCTGCCATGGCAGTTTTCATGTCGGTAATTGCCTTCATCATTCCAAAGTTTATGGCTATTTGGACCATACCTTTGCTTGGCGATAGCATCGCTAATTCAACGCCGGGCCACGAAATGGCAGCCATGCTGCTACCGCTGCTTAACGTGTCAATCCCCTTCTCGCTATACACATCGTTCGATTACCTTGGGTTCTGGCTTTACGCACTGTTCGGCTTGCTGGTGGCTGGCCCTTTGTTTAGCGGCTCCAACGCGCAAAAAATAGCGTCGATCGCCCTTGGCAGTTTTGGGCTGATCTATCAGGTGATGATGGCTGCGCTTTTGCTGGGCGGCATCGACGCCACCGAAATTGAAGACTATTTCCTCGGCTTAACGCCGCTTCTGATTGTCGCCATCGTGGCGGCGGGATTCGTTTTTCGCGGGCACCTGAAAAGCCCTCAGTAAACACGGCGACGTTCTGACGGCGCGTCGCCAGCGTGGCTCTTTGTCGAACCGACCACCACCAGCGTATCGCCTTGGTTAACAGGCTGGGCCGACAACCTGAGCATTAACAGCCCGTCCTGTGGGGAACGCGCTTCAAACACGGCCCGCCCATGCCAATCGGTCACGTAACCCAACAGTTCCCCCGCCATTACGGTCTCCCCTGCTGCTTTTAACGAGACCCAAGAACCTGAAAGCGAAGACTTGACCGATTGCCGATCGAATAGAAAGCGCTGACCCGTGGGTGACGGATACCGCTGCCGGATCATACCAAGGTGAGACAGGGTTCGGTTGAAGCCTTCGGTAAGCAGCTTAACCGCTTGGGCATCGACAACCCCCGAACCACCTGCTTCAACATCAATCGAGATAATGCCCATGGCAACGGCCACAGACCCGGCCCAAATGGCATTCGCTGACTTGCCAAGTTCCCACTCAAAAAGCGCGGCCAGCGAATACGCGTTGCCACAGTCAACAGAGCGAAAATAATGGGTCGTTGAGGGCTTTAGATTGGGGGCGGCCCCGTTGCGGGAGGTCTTAAGACAAGGGCACAAACGACGCACCCTTGAGCGGAAGCCAATGCTTGATTGGCGTGGCATTGATCAACAGCCGGCCATGAGCCACTGCGGGTAGCAATGGGAATATCGTGGTCTTCGTGAAGTATCGCCGAACAGAGCACGCCGTCGTGATGGTGCACATCAGTGCCAAATTCAGCAGCATGTAACGCGACCAGCCCCTGCCCGAGCAGGAGAAGCGTAGCGAACGCAATTCGAGAATAGGGGCAGCGCATGGGAACTAGTTTACACGGCCGTGCCTGCGGCCAGAATTACATTGGATTTTTGCGTGGTACTACGCATTTCGACAAGCTCTTCCAGGATTTCCCTGGGGCGATGCGCCAATAAACTGCGCCAGTCTCCTGGAGATGCATGCAAAGAATTGGTGGAGCTAGGCGGGATCGAACCGCCGACCTCCTGCGTGCCACGCAGGCGCTCTCCCAGCTGAGCTATAGCCCCAAACCTTCTGTCGCGCAGCTCCGATGGAGTTGCTGCGCCGCGGTCATGCGCACTCTGGAAGAGCGATGACCGAAGGAGCGCGCATATTAGGTAGGCGCTGGCGCACTGTCAATTGCTGCCTTAACTGCTTGGTATTCTTTGTCCAAACGCTTACGTTCTTTTTTGGATGCGCCAATCAGTTCTAGCGCCGATCGGAGTCTCGCCCGACTCAAATCCGCACCCAAAAACATCCAAGAATCGAAGAGCGGTAGCGATACCGCCCTGCCACTGGTGGCGATAAACAAAGGGAACAAAAAGTCTCGAAACTTCAGTTCCATGGCCTGAGCCATTCCCTGACACAGCGCAAATAAATCGTCTCGCTGCCAGTCGCGCATCTCGTCAAAGGCAGCCAAGGTGTGATGCAGCACCTTCACCGCATCGGCACGCTCCATGGACTTGTGCTCGAAATGTTCTTCGCTCAGGTCCGGCAGATTCCCTAGCAAATAATTCACCAAGGGCAGCAAGTCGGACAAACGCTCGGCCCGTTCTTGCACCATGGGGATAAGCTGCTCTAGCTTGGCCGTGTTCAACATCCAATCCTGTATTCGCTGGGCATACTCAGGTGCATCCAAGCGCCGCAGATACTGGCCATTGAGCCAACTCAATTTTGTTTGGTCGAATATCGGACCGCCGGTAGTCATACGATCCACGTCAAAGGCCTCGACCATTTCTTGGCGCGAAAAAATTTCCTCCTCGTTGGGCATGGACCAGCCCATCAAGCTTAGGTAATTCACCAAGGCTTCCGGCAGATAACCCATGTCACGGTAATAGGTGACGCTGGTGGGATTCTTGCGTTTGGACAGTTTGCTCTGATCCGGGTTACGCAACAGCGGCAGATGGATCAACTCGGGCATCGGCCAATCGAAGTACTGGTAGAGCAGTTGGTGTTTGGGCACCGAGTTCAGCCATTCCTCGCCACGCAGAATGTGAGTGATTCCCATCAAATGATCGTCCACCACCACCGCAAGGTGATAGGTGGGCATGCCGTCAGCTTTCACCAGCACCTGCATGTCGATTTGTGCATAGGGGATACTGATTTCCCCGCGCAGACGATCGGTGAACGTACAGTCACCCTCTTCCGGTACCCGCATACGAATAACGTGAGACTCACCTGCGGCGATGCGCGTAGCAACCTCGTCGGCACTCAAGGAAATACAGTGCCCGTCGTAACCGGTGGTTTGTTTGTTCGCCTGCTGCTCCGAGCGCACAGCGTCCAACCGTTCTTTGGAACAAAAACAGTGAAAGGCGTGATCTTTTTGCAGCAACCTTTCTGCATGGGCCGCGTAGGTCGCCTTACGCTCACTTTGTCGGTATGGGCCGTGAGCTCCACCCACATTGGGACCTTCGTCCCAATCCAGCCCCAGCCAACCCAGCGCATCAAATATCGCCTCTTCAGAGGCCGCAGTGCTGCGCGCCTGATCCGTGTCTTCGATCCGCAGCACAAACTGCCCGCCGTGATGACGGGCAAAGGCCCAGTTGAACAACGCCATGTAGGCAGTACCCACATGAGGGTCACCCGTGGGTGATGGTGCGATACGGGTTCTAACAGGAGCAGTCACTGGGATCTAAAATCCCATCTTCACGACGTCCTCGGGGATCAGTGGATAACGAATACCCGACAGCTTTTGCGCCACGCGCACCACTTGGCAGGCGTAACCAAATTCGTTGTCGTACCACACATAGAGCACCACACGGTTGTCCTTGGCAATAATCGCCTCACCATCAACGATGCAAGCGTGGCGGTTGCCGACCAAGTCGGATGACACGATCTCCGGAGACGTGGTGAAGTCGATTTGACGCTGCAAACTGCTGTGTAAGGCCGCTGAACGCAGGAACTCGCGCACCTCGTCTTCGGTCCCCGCTTTTTCCAACGTTAGGTTCAAGATCACCAGCGACACGTTGGGGGTGGGTACGCGAATGGCGTTACCCGTGAGCTTACCTTCCAATTCGGGCAGCAGTTTGACCACGGCGGACGATGCGCCAGTTTCAGTAATCACCATGTTCAGTGGTGCGCCACGGCCACGACGATTCTTGTTGTGGTAATTGTCGATCAAGTTTTGGTCGTTGGTGTACGCATGCACAGTTTCCATATGACCGCACTCGATACCGTAGTGATCGTTTATGGCCTTAAGTACGGGCACGATGGCGTTGGTGGTACAGCTGCCTGCCGCCAAGACTCGGTCACTCTCCTCGATGTCGCCGGTATTGATGCCGGAAATGATGTTCTTCACCTCGCCTTTGCCCGGTGCGGTGAGAATCACTTTGCCTGCGCCTTTC
>JAACDS010000009.1 GCA_009936895.1 Pseudomonadota bacterium | reverse complement strand
GACGACTGCGCAAAGAGTTTCGCTTGCCAACAACCCTAAAACTTCAAGCCTCACGGGCCATTGTTCTGCTTCTGTCTTGCATGGCCTTCATCGGATACATGGGCGTCGAATTATTGCTGGACCACGAGGATTGCAATCAGGTCATTTGCGCCGTCTGCAGTGGGTTTAACGATGATGACCCGGCAGCCACCGGCACGGATCGAATCCGACGTGCGGAACGCTGGAATGCGCCACAGCATCGAGACTCGGCGCTTCACGTTACGAATTGCAGCAACCACTCCACCAAACTCATAAGAGCCCCCCCACTTCCGTTCTAGTCCCTGACGAACCAGACCCGACCGGGTCACGAACAACAATTTGAACTGGAAAATCACACATGGAATTCAAAAACCTTGGAGTGCGGAGTGGCACTTCTTTCCTATTGGGGAGCGTTTTGGCACTCCTCACAAGCATTAGCACTCATGCAGCCGATGCAAAGATTGCAGCCGAAACATTGATAGAAGAGACCGTTGTCACCGCTTCCATTCTTGGAACGTCAGACATCGGCTCGGCGGGATATGCCCATATACTCAGCGGAGAAGAGCTATCCAACGGCGCGACCGCTGGTCTGGGCGAGGCGTTAAACGACTTGCTGGGCATGTCAACAACCGATTTTGGTAGCGCAGTGAGCCGACCAACCATTCGAGGACTCACTGGCGACGGGGTGAGAGTTCTGAATAACGGGGTCAGGGCACGAGACGTATCCGGCCTAGGCGCCGATCACAGTATGGATGTTGACCTGTTCAACGTAGATCAAATCGAAGTGATCAAGGGCCCGGCCTCACTGCTCTACACCAACGGCGCCATCGGCGGTATTGTGAATGTGGTCGACAACACAATCGCCGGCCAGGACTTTAGCGAGTCCGAAAGCCTGTTTGGCTTGGAAACTCAAAGCGTCAACAACGGTCAAGTCGAATTCGTTTCGCACAAAGGCAATATCGGTGGCTTCAACGTCACAGCATCATTTAACAACGCCGAATTCGAAAACTTTGAGATACCCGAGGGTACCTTCATTCATTCAGAGGACAGGCACGATGAGCATGAAGGTGAGGACGAGCACGAAGAGGAACATGGCGACGAACACGACGAAAGCCCAATCACGTCGTTAGCCAACTCCGACTACAGCAAGGAGACCATGCGTTTTGGCGTCTCTAAAGTCGCTCGTTGGGGGAATTTCGGTGTTTCCTATTCCAGCAACGAAGGTCTTTATGGCGTGCCCTTTCATGTCGATGAGCATGGCGACCATGAAGAGGAAGCGGATCACGATGCTGACGAGGCACACGATGGTCATGACGACGGACACGACGGTCATGATGAGCAAGAGGCTGAACGCATTTTCGCAAAGACAGAATCAGACATCGTCAACCTCGAAGGGTCATTAACTGTCGGCAATGGCTTTCTCAAAGGCGTGGACTATCACTTCCAAGACACTGACTATGAATTGACCGAAGCGCATGCCGAAGAGTCTAACGCGCACGACGGCGATCAAGAACATGGCGCTGATGAAGAACACGATGCCCACGCAGGACCAACGGTCTTTACCAACGAGGCCCAGGAGTTCGGCGCCGTATTTGACTTTTCAAATGAGGCCCTGACTCAGAAAGTCGCCGTCGGCTTTGTATCCGAAGATACGGCAATCGTTGGCGATGAGGTCTTTATGAATCCTGTCAACACCGACGAGGTCACGCTTGGTTACTACGCCAATCGGCGGGCCGGTGAATTTATTATCGACTTCGGCGCACGAAACAACTGGGTTGAACGAAACGGCTCCGTTTCCGCTGAAGAGGAACACGCACATGGCGAAGAAGAGAACGAAGATGAAGACCATGCGGAAGATGCAGAGCTTCAGTACTTCAACTCAGAAGAATCCATCACCAGCTATGGTCTGCAGATTGCTCGGCCATTCAACGACCAGTTCACAGCAACACTCAACCTTTCCCGCGTTGAGAAAGCACCAGCCGCAGTGGAACTGTTTATGAACGGCGCGCACCTGGCCATAGGGCGATTTGAAGTGGGCGACCCCAATCTGGAAAGCGAGCGGGCGCAAAGCGTAGAGCTTACCTTCGATTATTCTAGCGAGGCTTTCTTCGGATCCCTGACGGTTTACTCGAACAACATCGACAACTACATCTACCTACAGGATGAAACCGTAGAAGAGCATGAAGAACACGGCGATGAGCATGGTGGACTGATTCTCGCAAATTACGTGCAGCGCGACGCTGAGTTCAACGGCTATGAATTTGAAATCGGCAAGGTTTTTCCATTGGCTGGCGGTGACTTAACTTTTTCCTACGGCTTGGATGCTGTTTCCGCTGACTTCTCGGACAACACAAACGTGCCACGAATCAATCCTGATCGCAGCATCTACCAGGCTGCCTACGCAAGGGGTTCATTTGACATGAAGGTAATCTTCAAAGACGTCGAGTCTCAAACGGACACGGCAAGTTACGAAGAATTCACCAAGGGCTATTCTATGCTGAATGTTCGCGCATCAAATACGTTCACTCTCTCAGATGGCTTAGCCCTCAACGTCTCGTTGTTTGGCTCGAATCTACTGAATGAAATAGCGCGCAACCACTCGTCTTTCGTTAAGGACGACGTCCCCCTACCGGGACGCAGCTATGGCCTAAAGTTTTACGCAGCGTTTTAAGATTTTGCATAAAGCCTCGCGATAAGAGCGGCGGCTAAAACAAAAGCGCGGCGCGGGTACTTCTGCTCACGCCGCCTAACCCTTCGTCATATGGCTTCGAGGCCCAAGGCCGAAAAGGTCGCTTTCAATTCACCGTGATCAAGATCACGAGCAATCACAACCAGCTTCGTTCTGCGGTCGCCGGAAGGCCATCTCTCGAGCACTTCAGGAGGGTGAAACACATGTTGAACACCATGAATCACCATGGGGCGATCCATACCCGATACGTTAATGATGCCCTTTACTCGAAGCAGATCAGCGCCACGAAATTGCATCAGCATTTCTAAACAGGCTTCAAACAACCCAGGATCTACCGGTTCCTCAAAAATAAGACAGCTGGATTCGATTCGCTGGTGACGATTTCTGTCGTGGACGTGACCTGAGTGGTCATGGGGGGCTTGTTCCGCAACAGCCAGTCTTTCGCCCTCGAGCCACGTGGGTACATCGACGCCCTTGCCCGTCACCTCATACTGACCGACATTGAAAAACCAGTCTGCGCTGGCTTCGCCACCCACAATCGTGCTCGTCGGTGCTGATGGGGCCAGCGTGTTAAGTTTTGCGAGCAATGCATCGGGGCTGGCGTCGATGAGGTCGGTCTTGGTCAGCAAAATACGATCCGCTACCGCGACCTGCTTCACGGCCTCAAAATGTGCATCCAAAGAACCCAGCCCGTTAACGGCATCCACCGCCGTCAGTACCGAAGAAAGCACATACGATTGAGATACCACCTGCTCCCCGATGATCGTCTGCAAGATCGGCGCGGGGTCAGCGATACCCGTCGTTTCAATAATCACTCGATCGAACCATCGCTGACCGTTTCGAGCAAAGCGCCATGGCGCATCGCCTAGGGTTTGCACCAGATCCGCACGAATAGAGCAACAAATGCATCCGCTGTTCACCGCCACCATCGTGTCGTCGTCGATGGGTGTCAGAAGCTCGTGATCCAACCCCACCTCACCAAACTCATTTATCAGGATTAACGTCCGATCCAGTGCGCCTAGCTGTCCTAGGTGACGCAGCACCGTGGTTTTCCCACTGCCAAGAAAACCGGTTAATACGGAAATCGGGATGCGCGTTTCAGAGGTTTTTTTCATAGAGAAGAACTATTATTGCGTAACGGAGCGATCTGGTGTTTGTCGTAGAAGTTTGCCTGCAAAACACCGTCAAAACCCAAATATGTTACGTTGTAACATATTTTACGCAGTACTCTATAAGATTCGACACACGCTCCTAGGGCTCTCTTTCTCTAACATAGGAATCCTCATGGCAACACTGACTTTCATGACCCACACCATCTTTGATCACGGCGCCAGCGGGCAGTTGGGCCAGGTACTGGCTCAGTACGGGATTACCCGTCCGCTGCTTTGCACAGACAAAGGCCTTGTTAACCTCGGCATGGTGACCGATCTCGCCGCCAAACTGGGCAACGACGCTGGACTGACGATCTTCGACGGCACGCCAGAAAATCCAACCCAAATGGCTGTGGAAGAAGCGGTTGAAAAGTACATCGAAGCGGGCTGCGATGGTGTTGTGGCTTTGGGCGGCGGATCGTCGATGGACCTCGCTAAAGCCGTTGCTCTGGCGGTAACCCACGAAGGCGATTTATTGGAATACACCGCCGGCTTGGGCGGCGCGGCTAAAATTGGTCCCGTGGCACCGCTGATCGCTATTCCAACCACCTCTGGCACCGGCAGCGAGGTTTCATCGGGTGCCGTGATCATCATGAAAAACGGTGAGAAGTTGATTCTGGCAAGTCGCAACTTGGTTCCCATGACAGCCATCTGCGACCCTTCCCTAACGCTGGGGCTTCCCCCGCATCTCACAGCGGCCACGGGCATGGACGCCATGACCCACTGCGTTGAAGCACTGTTGTCGCCCCAAGTGAATCCGCCCGCAGAGGCTGTGGCCTGTGACGGCATCGAACGCGGCATCCGCGAAGGGCACCTACAAAGGGCAGTAAAAGACGGCAGCGATGAAGACGCTCGCTGGCATATGATGATGGCCGCAGCCGAGGGAGCCATGGCCTTCAGTAAGGGCTTGGGCGCAGTGCATTCAATGAGCCATGCCTGTGGCGCTGACCAGACGCTAAGGCTACATCATGGCACGTTGAATGCCGTGATTCTGCCGACCATACTCGATTTTAACCGCGACCACGTGGGCGACAAGTACAAACGCTTGAATGCGGCGATGGGCCTCGATAGCAGCGCAGATCCAGCGGCGTTTATTCGCGATCTGAACGCGGAATTGGGTCTGCCGGCGAACCTTTCCGACATGGGGGTGAGCGCAGATTCAATCCCGGACTTGGCAAGCCATGCGGCCAAGGATGTCTGCACCTTTACCAATCCGCGACCGTGTTCAGCTCAGGAGTATGAAGCACTGTATGAAACCGCGATGGGCTAGAACACAGCCACTGCGCGATAGCGTTCAATGCTGGGTAGCAGCAGACATGGGTGAGATCTTTGCCCGCGCCAAGGGTGCTGACACGCTGTCGCATATTGCGAGCACTGATCTAATGCTCGCAGTCGCAGCTTTGACACAGCCGAAAGTTAAGGAAGTGGGCGATCATCACGAAGATACCGCCCATGAGCGTTAGCAGCTTTTCTGCCATTTCACCAAACACATCGTGCCCGTACACCGCGGCTAAGACTAATGTCAGCAATCCGATCAGCCCCCAAGCCATCACTTGGTAAGAGCCGTGGCGCCTACACCCGAGTCCAATGGCTAACACACTCGTAGGCAGTACCAAGTAGATTAACGTCAGATGAAAGTCCTCTCCTGCAAACCAGTAAGCCGTTAGCTGGGGCACCATGATGACCACAAACGGCAAAGCAAGGCAGTGCAAGATGCAAAACATCGACAGGCCGATTGCCGATTTATCCAAAACACCGGTGAAAATCATCAACGCGATTGCTCCTGCGTTGGGCAATCTGAGCAATAACACTCAATTTCCAGTTGCTTGCTGGCCAATCGAAACCCAGCCTCTCCAGCGGCCTTTCCGACCGACGCAACAACCGTTTTAGGGATACTCACTTCTTCAACTTTAGAGCAAGATTTGCAGATCAAAAATTGCGGTGCCTGGTGGGAATGCTCACAAATAATGTGAGAACAGGCTATGTACTTGTTCGTCGTGTTTAGGCGATGAATGAGGTTATTTTCTTCAAGAAACTCAAGAATCCGGTATACCGACATAGGCCATAGCTCATAGCCCAACTCTTGACGGCAGTAATCGGTTAGCGCGTAGGCAGACAACGCTTTTTTGGATCTCACCAACCCCTCAAGCACTTGGGCTCGTTTCGCGGTGAGCTTCATCCCGCTTTGAGCACACAGCTCTTGAGCACGCGCGAGAACGGCCTGATCTTCTCGTTGATTGATAACGTTTAACCTTTTGTGAGAATGTTACTTTATAACAAAATTTGGAGATTAAGTGTCAACTATCTGGCGAACCGCCACCAACAGACTTGGATACGCGATAGGCCTGCAGAGCGGGCAACACCGTTACGACCAAGGTTGTCAGGTAGATCAAAGACAACGACAACAAATTGGAAGAACTGAAAATGTGAGAGGAAAGCATCAAACCCACCGACTGAACCAACAGATCGTTCGCGAGTGCAATGCAAAACAACAAACCCAGTATGGCAAGTAAAATACCCGTGGTAACGATTAGCAGGGACTCAAGTAAAAGCAGACCCACAATGTAGAACGACGGCGCGCCAATACTGCGAAGCACCTCAATCTCACCACGTCTTTCGCGCATGGATGCCAGCAGCATGGCGTTCAAACCCAGCAGCGAAGAGGCAAAGACCAGAATCGAAATACCCAGCAGCACCGCTTCAACGTTCCCGATAAGCTCCCACAATTGAGTCAAAGCCACACCCGGCAGAATCGCAAGCAAAGCCTCATCAGGGTAATTGTCCGCCCAACGCTTGACCTGCAACGTTGCGATGGGTGAATCGAGACCAACAAGCACCGCGGTGACAGCTCCAATCAAAGGGTGATCGTGGGCATGCTCGTCTTCGGCGTGAACTGCTGCTTCGTGTTCTGACGTTGCAGGGGCGTCGTGTTCGTCATGTGCATCGTGGGCCTCGTGCTCATTGTGATCCTCATGCGCGTCGTGGGCCTCATGCGCGTCGTGGGCCTCGTGCTCGTCGTGAGCATCATGCTCCGCATGGGAATACCCCTCTCCGCTAGTCTTGCCGAGTTCCCTATTCCGACCGCTATCGTCTGCATGAAGCGCTCCGATAGCTAACAGGTTAACAAACAGAGCGTTGTCGATAGGGGTGCCACTGGGCGCAAGAATACCGCTCACCATGAGGGGCAACTGATCGTGATGAGTGAAACTGACATCCGCCACGCCATGACTCAATACGATTGAGTCGCCCAATGTATAGGAAAGCTCCGATGCAACTCGGGAACCAAGCACGATGTCCGTTAGCCCATCAAATTGCGCGCCTTCGGCGAACGCCAGCGCCTGTCGGTTCGCGTACTTATAACGCGTAAAAAACTCTTGAGTGGTACCCACGACGCGATAGCCGCGATGAGAGTCGCCGAGGGCAATGGGCACAGTCCAGGCCACATTTTTTTGAGCGTCAATTTGTTCCAGTGAAGACCAGGATACGTTCGCCGTCGCCGCACCGATGCGAAATACCGAAAGCAGCAGCAGATTTACCTCACCGGTTCTTGCACCAACGATCAGATCCACACCAGAGACCGTGCTGGCAAAGCCGTTGCGCGCCTCTTGCCGCACGTGTTCAACACCGAGCAGCACAAAGACACTGATCGCAACAGACACGATGGTCAGTAAAACACCGCTGAAGCGATAAAGCAGACTGCGCCAAGCGACGCCTAACAACGAGGAAAAAATTGCCACTATCCCCGCCCCCCAACTTGGTTGAGTTCTGCCAGCCTGACGTGCCGATCAAACAACTGGCCAATGGTTGGATCGTGACTGACGAATACCATGGCGCACTCCATATCAGCCAACACATCGAAGAGCAGGGCCAGAAACGCATCACGATTGTTGTGATCCAACGCCGATGTGGGTTCGTCGACAAGCAATAAGGACGGTTCATTGATCAAGGCGCGCACAATGGCGATGCGTTGCTGCTGTCCGATACTTAACGCTGCCGCCTTACGGTCGTGCAAGGATGACGGCAAGTTGACGCGCTCGAGCAACTCGATCGCCCGCTGCCTTGCCCCTACACGATCCGACGTACCGAACTGAGCCGCCAGCAATACATTCTCCACTGCAGAGAGATAGGGAATCAAATTGAACTGCTGAAAAACGACGCCCAGGTATTTGGCTCGGAATCTATCGCGTTTGCTTGCCCCCAAAGCCGACATCCGTGTGCCCAAAATATCGATCTCTCCAAGAGTCGGTAGCTGCAAACCAGCGAGCAGGCCCAGCAGTGTGGACTTACCACTGCCCGATTCACCTTGCAAAAATACACGTTCGTTTCGCGCCACTTGCCATGCAGGAATACTCAACACTGGCAAGGAACTTCCTGGAAAGGTGTAGTTCAAGTCTCGCAACTTGATGGCGTCTGAAAGGGAATCGATTATCGTCACAGTGCTCATCGGCAAAAAGCGGTGATAAGATGTTACAACGTAACTGAAACGGGCTCAAAGAATGAACCGACTGTACTCTACGGTGTTGGCCTGCATCACTGTCGCGCTTGTAAGCATCGCAATGCCAGCCAACAGTGACGCTGAGGAAATTGCTTGGCAAGATTTGGTTCCCCCGATGGAGGAGTCTTTCTTTTTTGAGGACGACGTTCCGATAGGCGAACGGGTTCGCATGGACCTAGACAACAAAAACGTCCGAATACCTGGCTTTATTGTCCCGGTCGACTTTGAAAACAGGCAGGTTGTCACTCGATTTCTGTTTGTCCCCTACTTCGGTGCTTGCATACACGAGCCCGCACCACCGCCCAATCAAACGATCTACGCAGAATTTGAGCCCGGCTACACACTCGAAAGCCTCTGGGATCCATTCTGGATAGAAGGCACGTTATCCGCATCAAAAGTGGTGGAAGACTTAGCGACCGCCTCGTACACCCTGCGCGCGGAAAAAATCGAACCCTTCGTTTACTGAGTGCTGGGCACTGGGTGAGTGGTGTCTAACGCGACGACGCCAGCAACGCGAGATTGAAGCGTTTAGGCCTTCGTTTGACATCGATTTAAAAGATTCGTGCCGCTCAAACACTCCCAACCAGCCCTGAATGCAGTCCGTCCACTCCCCTCTGCGCTCGCTCCTGCAGAAACGTTTGCGCCCCCGGGATGCTGTGCCACGGTTCCATGTAACTATCGATAGCACCCTGTGGCGCTTCCGCCCACCAATCGTGAAACAGGTAGTACACTCCATAGGCCATGGGGCGATCTACTGCCCACATACATCTTTCGACGAGGTCTCGGTCAACAATGGGCTCATCGTTGCGGCGTTCACTTTTAATTCCTTTTCGCCCTTGAGCAAGCGGCGAAGGTTGGTGACATCAACTGAAATGGTCCAAAAGAAACAATCACAGGCCCAAAGCACACGGGGGTTAAATCGCTGGCCCCGACACAGTGTGAAACGCGACATCCGGTCTATCGAATCGTAGTGCGCTCCACGGCTTACCCATTTTCATCGACTGACTGAATGCAGCAGGGTTCGTTCAACGGCTTTTCAACCCATTCACGGAACCAATAATCGTTGCCCAAACATGACCTTGTCAT
>JAACDS010000076.1 GCA_009936895.1 Pseudomonadota bacterium | reverse complement strand
CCCAATTTTTTACGTCACTTAATGCTGGCGGCGGTGGAAGAATTTCCCCACATACCCGTGGTGATGCATCAAGACCATGGCGCCTCCGCCGACGTCTGCCAGCGCTCCATGCAGATGGGATTCACCTCGGTGATGATGGATGGCTCCTTGTTGGAAGATCAAAAGACCCCGGCAGAGTACGAGTACAACGTTGCAGTCACCCGTCGAGTGGTGGAAATGGCTCATGCCTGTGGCGTTTCGGTTGAAGGAGAGCTTGGTTGCTTGGGCTCCCTTGAAACCGGCACAGCCGGTGAAGAAGACGGTGTGGGTGCGGAAGGTGTGTTGGATATGGATCAGCTTCTGACGGATCCTGAAGAAGCGGCGGACTTTGTTGCGCAAACCGAAGTGGATGCGCTGGCGATTGCCATTGGCACCTCACACGGCGCGTATAAATTCAGCCGCCCTCCCTCAGGCGATATTTTGGCCATTGACCGTATTAAGGCCATTCACCAGCGACTGCCCAATACACACCTGGTCATGCACGGCAGTTCATCCGTTCCTCAGGAACTGTTGCAGGAAATCAATGCCCACGGCGGCGAAATCGCGGAAACCTATGGCGTACCGGTGGAAGAAATTCAGCAAGGTATCAAGCACGGCGTGCGTAAGGTGAACATCGATACGGACCTGCGCTTGGCCTCAACGGCCTCAATCCGAAAATTTTTGACCGGTAATCCATCCGAGTTTGATCCGCGCAAGTATCTGGCAGTATCTCAACAAGCCATGAAAGATGTTGTGGTCGCGCGTTACGAGGCCTTCGGCACTGCCGGTCATGCGGATAAAATTCAAGCGAAGTCACTGGATGCCATGTTTATGCACTACGCTGCCGGTGAATTGACGCCTCTGATTGCCTAGGCAGATTCCGTGATCGAGTTAGCGAAACGCGGACAGTGTGCTTTTGATGATGCCGCCTTGATCCAAGGACTGGCGGCGCCGCCGGTGGACGAAGGTACGTGGTGCGAGATTGCCCCTGATCTGTTTGAGCAATACAACGAATTTTACAGTCTGGGTTTTGAATATGCTGGCGCGACCCGCTCCTATGGTGTGGTTGCGGTCGGCAAAGAACGTATATTCGCACAGACCTTCCGTCCCGCTGGAAATAAACCGGTGGCTTGGGCATTGGTTTGTCACGGTTATTACGACCATATGGGTCTGTATGGCCATCTGGTGGCCGAGCTGCTGCAGCGCAACGTTGCCGTGGTGGGCTTCGATCAGATCGGTCACGGCTTGTCGACAGGGCCCCAGGCAACAATCAGCGACTTTCAGCGCTATATTCAGGCCCTTGAGGTTGTCCATAAATTGACCAAGCGGCTGTCAGGCGATCTGCCTCTGCATTGGTTTGGTCAAAGTATGGGCGGTGCGTTGACCATGGAGTATTGGCAGCAGCAGCAATTCATGGAACAGAATCGACCTACGGGGGAGATGGTGCTGCTCGCACCATTGGTGAGACCCTATGCTTGGATCGCTATGCGCTGGCTATTTGAGTTAGCCAGGCGCACGGTGGAGTCCCGGCCGCGAGATGTAACAACCAACATTGATAATCCGGAATTTGTCTCCCTGCTGGGTCGCGACCCACTGCAGGCTCAGACGTTGCCGGTAGCGTGGGTCAATGCCATGGTCAATTGGTTTGGCCGCTTCGAAACGTTGGCCCCTTCCTTTTTGGACCCCAAAATCATTCACGGTTATGGCGATCGTACCGTGAGCTACCGCCATAATTTGCCGGTGCTGGAACGAATCTACCCCCAAGGGCAAATTCACATCATCCCACCTGCCCGGCATCACTTGGTGAACGAAACACCGGACATACAGGCAGCCATTTGGCAGCAGTTGGATCAGGCTTGTAACTGGCTAACCTATCGTGGAGAAACCCATGGCCTCTAGCGCCTCGCTGACCAGTGTATTGGCACCCAAGCAAATTAAAGAAGATCCGGAAAGCCTGCAAATCTGGGGCAAGGATTGGACCAACGGTTTTGTCGTTGCACCCAGCGCCGTGGTGTTCCCCGAAAGCCTTGATCAACTGCAAGACCTCGTGGCCTATGCCAGAACCCATCAGCTTAAGCTGGTGCCGTCTGGCGGGCGCACCGGATTATCCGGTGGTGCAGTGGCGAGCCAGGGCGAAGTTGTGGTCTCTTTTGACCGCATGAACAAGATTCTGGATTTCTCGGCGAAGGATCGCATCGTGACCTGCCAACCTGGCGTAATCACGGCGAATCTTCAGGCCTTCGCTGAAGAAGAAGGGCTGTACTATCCCGTGGACTTCGCATCGTCCGGTTCATCCCAGATTGGTGGCAACGTGGCCACCAACGCAGGCGGCATCAAAGTCATTCGTTACGGTCTAACCCGGGACTGGGTGGCTGGAATGAAGGTGGTTACAGGCTCCGGTGCCTTACTCGATTGCAATGCGGGTCTGATCAAAAACGCGACAGGTTACGATTTCCGCCATTTGATGATCGGCTCTGAGGGCACACTGGGCTTGATCGGAGAGCTGGACATGCACCTAGCCCCCCAGCCTGAGCCGCAAACCGTCATGGTGGTTGGCGTGCCGTCGGTGGTCGACCTGCTGGACATTCTCCGCGCGTTCAGTGGCAAACTGACGTTGTCGGCCTTTGAGTTTTTCTCGGACTTGGCGCTGCAAAAAGTGCAGGCGCATCGAAAGCTGCCTGCCCCACTGGCAAATCGCGTCGACAACTATGCCCTGCTGGAGTTCGATGAATCCGAACTGGCTAAGGCCGAAGAAGCTTTTGCCCTGTGTATGGAAGAAGGCTGGCTGGTGGACGGAGTGATCAGTCAATCACAGTCTCAGGCCGCGGCGTTATGGCAGTTGCGTGAGGGTATTTCAGAGAGCCTCGCCCCTTACACACCCTACAAAAATGATCTGTCTGTGCGTATCAGCGAAGTGCCGGGGTTTCTGGCCGATGTGGATCGCTACGTCAATGAAGGCTATCCAGACTTTGAGGTGTGTTGGTACGGTCACATTGGTGACGGAAACCTACACCTAAATATTCTGCGCCCAGAGTCTCTGTCTCTCGAGGAATTTTTTCACGTCGGGCATACCATGAGCCCGAAAATTTTCGAGCTGGTGCAGGCGCGGCGCGGCAGCATTTCTGCCGAGCACGGGGTTGGTTTGCTGAAGCGGGATTTCCTCGGCTACAGCCGTAGTGACGAAGAAATATCGCTGATGCGTGGCCTGAAGAATCTCTTTGATCCGGACCAAATTCTGAACCCGGACAAATTGCTGCCGTTGACCGAGGCCTGAGACAGCGCTTTGTGGGCCACGCATCACGGTTTCGGTTGCCGGTCCAAGACAGTGACACCGTTTTCGCTGGCTAAAAACGCGACATTGGCCGCCTGTTGCGCGAAAATGCCGTTGCAGACGACACCGGCAATGTCATTGATGCGCTTCTCAAGGTCGAGAGGCCGATCAATGGCAAAGCCATGGACGTCCAGAATGAGGTT
>JAACDS010000413.1 GCA_009936895.1 Pseudomonadota bacterium | reverse complement strand
TGGCGACAAGCGTTCGTTGGGCGGCTGCGAAGCATTCAATCGACGCTTCCTCATCTTAATCAAATCGATGAGGACAAAGTGATCTGCGCAGATGACGATCAGGTTGCACAAGCGTTAAAGGTTTAAGACAAAAATTTTGAGCTTGTCTTCCGCTTCCTTCCAACGTTGTGGCAACGCTGGTGTTTCGTTGTTCAAGCGGCTTGCACTTAGAGTGCAGTAAACGGGCTTAGGTTGCTTCTGCGCCTCGCCAACACACCAGCGACGAGCATCACACGCTGAGAAGCTTTGCGGATGGTTGCCGAAGAAGGCGGGGTTCGCCTTGAGCGGTGGAGGGACTAGGTTAGGCAGGGTAACTAAGCAACCCAAGGAGCGTGTTTATCAATCAACTCAACTACCTTGCCCCTGTTCCCCCCGCTCCCAAGGTTGTAAAGCCTGTAAATGCTCGGTCGTCTTTTCTAGCCGTTGTAGAGAGTAGAGAGGGGGCTTCGACAACGTTTTGCTAAATTGCACTCATCTGTTTGCGCGGTCTGAATGCTGAGTGGGCAGTCTTTTCTAATCCTCAACTTGGCGCTACCATCGAGTGGGAAGAGGGGAGAGCAACACTATGCCTTATATTGAAAATCGTTTAGTGCACGACGCTGACAGTCATCTTATGGAAATGTCGGATTGTCTCAATCCTTACTTCGAGAAATCGCTGTTAGCCCGTTTTCTGGAACACCCCAACCTAGGTGTTCGAGTTGGAACCAGGCTCGCCGCTGAGGATGCGCAGAAACGCCAAGAAGACGCACTTTTTCGCGCATCAGCAGGCGAAAACATCATGTTGCGTAAAAACTACGAGGCGCAAGGTGCGTTTTTAAAAGCGGATCGTCCGGCAGCGATAGACCACATAGGCGTTGCCAGTCAGTTAGTGTTCACCACGTTTTGCCTCGGTAATTTCGGTTTCGACCAGTCTGGCGATATCGACCTGTGTTACGGAGCGGCAACAGCCCACAATCGTATGATGACGGACTTTTGCAGTGTCGATAAACGACTGCTGGCGACCGCCTACATTCCGCTTGAGGATTTCGAGAGGGCTGAGAGAGCCGCGAAGGCAGCTATCGAGATGGGCGCGAAAGCGTTGATGATTCCTTCTTGGTGTCCCCAGAATCACAGTCCGAGCCATATCGGTTTGTTTCCTGTCTGGGCGCTGGCACAAGAGGCCGGACTGCCAATACTCTTTCACGTCGGCGGGGAAGAAAAAGTGAACCTCACCTATAAAGTTAATGGCCTACCGGCGGTGCCAGATTTTCATGGTGGTGACGCTAACTTTACGTCGCTAACCTATTTACCAATATCCACCTCAGTACAGCAGACGTTGGCAGCTCTTATTATTGATGGCGTTTTTGACAAATTTCCCAGGCTGAAATGGGGTGCCATAGAGCTGGGTGCTTCATGGCTGCCGGGTTGGCTAAGAAACCTTGATTCTGCTGCGCATGCGTTTGTTAAAAACGAAGAGCGGTTGCAAACGCTTTCCGCGAAGCCATCGGAGATTGCCCGTCGGCAACTGCGAGTGACTCCTTACCCTCACGAGGATAGCGGTTGGATTATCGAAAATTCTCACGAGGAGATGTGTCTCTTCTCCACCGACTATCCGCACGTGGAAGGTGGGCGTAACCCTCTGAAGCGCTTCGGTGAATCTCTCGATGGACTTCCCGCGTCTGCCCAAGAGGCTTTTTATGCTGAGAATTTCATCGATATGATGGGTGAAGGTCTAGCGCCAGAGCTGCGACGACCTTTTTAGATTGAAACGCATTGCGCTCTTTTTAGCGGGGTTCCGTGTGAATCAAAAAGAATCGTCCGTTAGTGGTGAGCCGGTGAAATAGAACAGGAAGATACGATGTCGGAAACCACCGCAGTCATTTACAGCGTCGAAAATTCAGTGGCTTGGCTTCGGCTGAATCGTCCTGAGCATATGAACGCTATGACGAATGCCCTGATGCAGGGCATCAGTACCGGTGTCGCTAACGTTCGCGAAGATCCTTCCATTCGGGTCTTGGTGATCACTGGAGAGGGTCGAGGATTTTGCGCTGGTGCAGATTTGAACCAGGTTGCTGAAGGCAGTTCGCCGGCGGAAAGTGCGGGCAAACCGGTGGAGGAAACCAAGGTCGACTACTTCAACAAGGCGCTAGCGGATTTGAAAAATTGTCCCGTACCGACCATTGCGAGAGTCAATGGGCCGGCTGCCGGGGGCGGTCTCGGTTTGGCGCTATCCTGCGACATCACCATCGCTGGTGACAGCGCATTTTTTGTTGCTACCTTCGGCCCCAATCTGGGCATCGTGCCGGATATGGGCACCACGTGGAACCTGCCACGTCGGGTAGGCCGAGCGCGATCGTTGAGCATGACCCTGTTGGGCGAGCGAGTGAGCGCTGCCCAAGCAGAAGAATGGGGTTTGATCTGGCGCGCTGTGCCAGATGCGGACCTGGATACAGAGACCGGCAAGGTGGTAGATATATTGAAAAATTCATCCCCCGATGCGTCGGTACGTATTCGCGAAACCATTGATGCCGCCATGGACAACGGGTTTGAGCAACAACTGGATTTGGAAATGGCGCATCAGGCGGTGTTGATTCCCAAGAATATGAAAGCGGGCGCGAAAGCCTTTCTCGACAAGCGTAAACCAGTATTCGATGGGTCGCGACGGGCCTAGTCGTAGTTCACTGCCAGTGAGGACTTTCCATGCGCTCCTTTTGTTTGCGTGCCCATAAGAAGTGTCTGGCCAGCGAGTGATCGGCTCACAGATGATTACGCCGGTCCCAGCTCTAGTGTGGGGTGCGGGATTCTCGCTCTTCATGATTGTGAACGAACCGAAGCACGAGAGGAGATCAGAACATGGCAAATCCAACATTGCGGGTAGGCGTTTCCTACGACTTTAGGAATCCCCCGGACTCTGGTGTCAGTGACCAACATCTTTACGCCGAAATACTCGAGCAAGTGAAATGGCTCGACGAAATTGGTGCGGATCTGGTTTGGTTTACCGAGCATCACTTCGTGGACGACGGCTACTTACCAAGCTGGGTACCCGTGGCTGCGTCCATGGCCAGTGTCACCAAGCAGGTGCGCTTTGGTACCGATATTTGCTTGATGCCTTTTAACCATCCGGTTCGTTTAGCGGAAGATCTCGCCGTGCTCGATAATTTGTCCGGTGGACGGGTCGATTTGGGTATCGGTATGGGCTATGCCCCACATGAGTTCAGGGGTTTTGGTCTGCCGATAGCACGGCGCGTTTCCTTAATGAATGAGGGCATTGAAGTGTTGCAGCGTTGTTTTACCGGTGAGCGATTCAGCTACACGGGAAAACGTTATCAACTGGGAGACATTAAGATCACCCCTGGCTATGTGCAAGAAGGCGGACCGCCGCTTTGGATCGCCGCCATGTCCGAAGCCGGCGCTTTGAGAGCCGCGCACTACAATACCCATTTTTTGCCTCAAGGCGTCAAAGCTGAATCCTTTGATCCGTGGGTCAATGCTCTGCAAGATTCGGGTCGTAACCCAGCGGATTACCGCGTCGGCATTATTCGCAGTATTTTGGTGACCGACGACAAAGCCAGCGACTGGGAACCCGTGCGGACGTCCGAGCGCTACCGCATGCAGTTGTACCGGCGGTTCTTCGAAGAAAGCGGGGAGGGGTTTGGTCGCAAGGGTGAGCAAGTTCCGCAGACATGGATAGTTGGGGACGTAGATCATTGCGTTGAGGAGTTAAAGCACTTTGTCCGTACCTTTGGCATTACGGATATCGTTTCAATGGCAGTGCCGCCAGGTATGCGCGCGAGCGACATGAGTCAGTCTCTGGAGCGGCTGTTTACCCAAGTTGTACCGAGAGTGAAGCTGGAACTCATGCAAGAAGCATCTCAATAGCTGATGCAAGTTAGTCAATAAACGTTAGAGGCCAGCTTTCGTTTGCACCGCCGCCGTCTTGATCCAGGGGGTAGACAGGGCGACGGACTTTTTCGAAATTCAGTTGGCTATAATCCGATGTGCAGACCCCACGTCCTGCGCATTCAATCACCTGTTTGGCCATGTCTTTGAAACCGACACGGTAGTGAATTCGGCTTTTCAGCATGACGTACTCATAGGCTTTAGGCTCCATACCCAAGCAGCGGAAACACTCGGGATCGTAGGGTTCGATATGCCGTGAGATGATTGCGATATCCACAGAGCCGACGCTAAGCACCGCAGACTTCCCCATGTTCATTGTCAGCCCTCTGGCCATGGCAACTTGAGCTTGGAACTTGCCGTTAGAGATAAGTTTCACTTCGCCGGTGATCGTTAGAGGTCGGCTTTGCTCGGTCAGTGCGGGCATTGGCAGTTTACCGCCAAGCTCCACCGTAACCGAAGCGCCGACGCCGGCGGCGGCCAGTTGCTCGACAACGTCAGGGTCAAAAAAACCAAAAACGGCCACCCGCTCTAAGCCTGCGTCCAATACCGCACTAAGGACTTCAGTGGTGTCCATGGTGCCGCCAGATGCGGTGTTATCGTAGTGGTCGAGTATAATCACCGGGCCGTCGCCCGTAACGCTGGCCGCAGCCTTAGCCCGCTGCATTGAAGCAGGCAGTGCTTCAATCTCATAGACAAAGGCATCGCGTTGCTCCCAAGCGTGGCTGAGAATTTCATTGACCTGCGCTTGAGCGGAATCTGCATCGTCATCTGTCATCGC
>JAACDS010000412.1 GCA_009936895.1 Pseudomonadota bacterium | reverse complement strand
GATGAGCCCGGTGGTTTCCCTGATTCTGAGGTGACCTTGGCCGAGGCGCTCAAGGACCATGGCTACGCAACGGGAATGTTTGGTAAGTGGCACTTGGGCGATGCCCCGCACGCGCTGCCCACGCGACATGGTTTCGATGAGTGGGTGGGCGTGCCGTATTCCAATGACATGAATTGGGTCGGTGAGCCGGATTTTGAGGCGCTGGTCAAACTGAACATGAGTGGCGACCTAGAGCAGCGTGCAGCCATTTACGCCCGTCGAGCGGCCAAATATGCTGCCCCCGAAAAAGAACACTTTGAAGCGCCGCTGTTTTTCAGCAAGGCAACGTCTGACGGCTTCGAGGACAGCGTCGAGCAACCGACGGACCAAACTTTGCTGACCCAAAGAGCGACGGCGGCGGCCACCGACTTTATTGCGCGCCATGCGGATGAGCCGTTTTTTCTCTATCTGCCGTATTCCATGCCGCATACGCCCCTGTTTCGCAGCGAGGAATTCGCCGGTCGAAGTTTGGGCGGTCGTTACGGTGACGTGGTGGAAGAAATCGACGCCAGCGTAGGCGCGGTTCGCCAGGCCTTATCGCAGGCGGGTGTACTCGACAAGACCTTGATCGTGTTTACCAGTGACAACGGCCCTTGGCTCTTTATGCGTGAAGAGGGTGGCGTTTCCGGTTTGCTGCGGGACGGCAAGGGGACGACCTTTGAAGGTGGTGTGCGCGTGCCAACAGTTTTCAACTGGCCTGGTACCATCGCGCCAGACGTGGTCAGCGATCTGGGTTCTGCCATGGATCTGTTTTCTACTGTGATGGCCTTGGTGGGCGGTGACGCTGCGTCGGCAACGGATGGTCTGGACTTAAGCCCCCGGCTATTGGGGACAGCGCCGAGTCCGCGTAACGAGATGCCGTATTACCGTGGTGGCGCGCTTTACGCCTATCGCAAAGGACCGTGGAAAATGCATTTCATTACTGAGGGTGCCTACGGCCTAGCGCCGGCGAAGCAGGAACACGAGGTGCCCCAACTGTTTCACCTGCAGCGCGATCCGGCAGAGCGTTTTGATGTGGCTGCAGATCATCCTGAGGTTGTGGCAGACATTCAGGCGGCGGTTGCCGCGCACCGCGCAGGGCTGACCATTGCGCCATCATTGTTTGATGCGCGGCTGGCCGCACTGATGACGCCTCAGTAAGTTCAAATTCACCCGGGATGTTATCCCAGGAGGTCACCGTGATTGAGATACCCAGAGAAGACACGATCAGCGTGGATTGGTTTAACGCCTGCTTTGCCGACGCAGGCCTCGCCGGCCGAATCAGTGGATTTGAGGCGGCTCGGGTGGGCACGGGACAGATCGGAAAGTGTGTGCGCTACACCTTTGCCTTTGCCGATCAAGGTGACTTGCCTGCATCCGTAATCGGCAAATTTCCCTCCGACGATGAAAACAGTCGGCAGACGGGCGTCGCATTACTCAATTTTTTAAAAGAAGTGCGCTTCTACCAAGAGCTGCAGCATCGGGTAACGATTAACACGCCGCGCTGTTACTACTCAGAAATTCTCAATGATGGCCCAGAATTTTTCTTGCTGTTGGAAGACTTGGCGCCAGCAGAGCAGGGCGATCAGCTTGCTGGCTGCACCCCGGTTGTTGCTAAGGCGGCGCTGCGTGAATTGGTTGGGCTACAGGCACCGGCTTGGTGCGACGCGAGCTTGCACGAGTTGAAATGGTTGCGGGATGCGGATGTTGCCGCGGTAGCAGACACCATGGCGTTGTACCGCCAGACCCTGCCAGGTTTTGTTGAGCGTTATGGGCCGAGTCTGGCGGCGGATGAGGTGGCGATCATCCAGCGGGTGGGCGAAGCCAGCGATACGCCATTTCATGCTGAATTCCCCGAGGTATTCTCACTGGTTCATGTGGATTACCGGTTGGATAATCTGATGATCAATACCACCGGCTCCGATATCACCATCACTGCCGTGGACTGGCAGAGCATTACCTTGGGCGCGCCCATGAATGATGTTGCCTACTTTATTGGTGCTGGGTTAGAGCCACAGGTGCGTAAGCCGGTTGAGGAAGAACTGGTGCGTGGCTACCACGAAGGCTTGTTGCGTGCAGGTGTCTCGAATTACGCCTGGGAGGATTGCTGGTTGGGTTATCGACGTGGAGCCTTTGCGGGTTTTGCGGTCACCGTGATCGCTTCTATGCTGGTTCAACGTACGGATCGCGGAGATACCATGTTTACCACCATGGCGCGCCGCCATGCGCGACACGCCATTGATCTCGGGTCGGAAGAGTTTTTGCGTTAGGGATCTTCGCGGGTTTAGCGAATACCGTCCCAGGCCAGACGTTCTGCCGAGTCCGGGTCCTCAACCAGCACGCTGTCATCATCAAACATCATGGTCGCCCGGGTTGTCAGATCGTATCGTGGCCAACCGGGCTCACCTGTCTTAATGAAGTCGCTCCAAACCTTGTGCATGGTGTCAGCCAACGCCTGAGGTGTTGGTCCGGGGCCGATAAAGAAGTCCACTCCTGCCTGATCGAGATTGTCGAAGGCGAAAGGGATCTCCAGTGAGTGCGTGGCCCCAAGCGCGCCGTCCATGGCACGTGAGCGCCAGTTGAACTGGTACATAAACGTAGGCGCGGCATCCTGACGGACTTCAGCAAGGCGAATGGCAGGAATACGAAACATGTGGTCGGTGGTGAGCGCCACCAGCAGATCATGGTGACTTGCGTCCGGTCGAGTGCGGCCATAGATCTCCAGGGCGTGGTCTGCCTGATAACCTGCAGCAACCCGTTCTACTTTGGCCTGATCTGTCTGACCACTGCTCCACAGTGTGGTTTCGTCCTTATTGCTCCCGGTTAAGACTCTTACGGATGCGCTTGCGCCGGCCTTCAATGCATCGAGAGGCGCAGCAGGCAGTGCGGTATTGCCGTGTACCGGATAAAACGGCGACACCGACGTCCCCAACTCATTGACCTGACCGGGACCCCGTCCGTAATGGGCGGTGGTGGCGTTTTGGGCAGCCAAAATGGCATCAACGGAAACCGCCATAAGCTCCATCGGACTGCTGTGTCCTAGGGGTTGCAAAAAGTGATCTGTGGCGATTCGTGCGGCTGCTGCCGGGAGCGTGTGATGACACGCACCGCTCTGGGGAATGGCCTGTTGAAACAGTCCGTTGGCGCTGGGGCAAGCCATCAGTGTGGCGACGCTGAAGCCGCCGGCTGACTCGCCTGCAATGGTGACGCGATCTGGGTCGCCGCCAAAGGCAGCGATGTTGTCATGCACCCAGCGTAGTGCAGCAATCTGATCCAGTGTCCCGTTGATATTGGAGGTGGCGAATTCGTCCCCCAAGTGAGTGAGGTCGGCGAAGCCTAAGGCCCCAAGTCGATAGTTGATGGACACCACGACGATGTCGTTGTTTCTCGCGAATCGTGTGCCGTTGTACCAGGGGATGGCTCCTTGGCCACTGGTGTAGCCGCCGCCGTGAATCCACACCAGTACAGCTCGTCCGCCAGTGTCGTTTGTGTTCAAAATTTCCTTCGGAGCGGAAATGTTTAGGTACAGACAGTCTTCGCTCCATCGTACCGGCGCGCTGTCGGTCATGCCGCCACTGGGAATCTGGGGGGCAGCAGGAGAGAACTTCAGCGCGGCAAAGGTCTCATTGAAGGGCGCGAGCGGTTGGGGTGCTTTGAAACGCAGGTTGTCGATTGGCGCTTGGGCATAGGGTATGCCAGCGAAGAGAAGCGCGTCATTTTTTTCTCTGCCTTGAATGTTTCCTGCCGGCGCGTGAATCGTTGTGGACTCGTCGATCATGGTTCCCTCCGTCTT
>JAACDS010000411.1 GCA_009936895.1 Pseudomonadota bacterium | reverse complement strand
GTCTCAGCGTCTTCCAGGCCGTCGGTGAACAGCGAATCCTGCATGTTGGCATGCCCCATGCGCAGCCCGCCTCGGGCCTTAGGCAGCAGATAGGGTGCATTGCTCATGCTTTCCATACCACCGGCGACGACGGTATCGGCGCTGCCTGCGGCGATCAGATCCATCGCCATCATGGTGGCTTTCATACCTGAGCCACAGACCTTGTTCAGCGTTGTCGCAGCGACACCGTCGGGCATGTCTGCCATGCGCATGGCTTGACGGGCTGGTGCTTGTTTCAGGCCGGCACTTACCACGTTGCCCATAATCACCTCGTTGACCTCGCTGGCCTCAGCCCCGGCGTTGGCGAGCGCACCTTGAATGGCGTGAGCGCCAAGTGCTGGGGCACTTTGTTTGGCTAAACTGCCTTGAAAGCTGCCAATTGGCGTGCGGGCTGCACCGAGAATGTAGATGGATTCGCTCATGTCTGTACTCCTGCATAGGACGTCGCGGTATTTGATCGACAGTGTACTGGCGCAAACAGTCTTCAGCCAGTATCGGGCATTAAGTTATTGAGCGGTACGACGTCTAGCGTTCTAAGAAACGTGGGATGAGTTCGGCGAAGTTGCACGGTCGAAAGTTGATATCTAACTGGTGGTGCAAGATTTGTTCCCAGCCAAGGGTCACGGCGCCTGAAGATCCCGGCAGACTGAAAATGAGGGTGCCGTTGGCCAAGCCCCCGAGCGCGCGCGATTGAATTGTCGATGTGCCAATATCGTCATAAGACAGTTGGCGAAACAACTCGCCAAAACCTTCGATGTGTTTGTCGAAGAGAGGTGCAATGGCTTCCGGGGTGCTATCCCGGCCCGTAAAGCCTGTGCCACCGGTAGTGATAATGGCTTGCACCTGAGAATCTGCAATCCACTGGGAAACTTGGGCGCGTATGGCGTAGATGTCATCGCGCACCAGTTGGCGGTCGGCTAGGTGGTGCTTGTCGGTGGCGAGGAAGCGCGCCAGTAAATCGCCGGACTTGTCGTCGGCCAGCGACCGCGTATCTGAAATAGTGAGTAGTGCAACACGGATATCGGGCATGGGTTCAATTGCGCATGATCTAACAAGTGGCTAGAGTACCTGTATTTCCAGGACAGTCCAAAGTTGTGGCAAATCAAGTGATTGAAGGGGATCGTTTGTTCTTCATTGCGGAGAGCTTGGCGAAAGAATTTTCGTCGTTTCCCGATACCGATTTAGAGCAGAAGCCGGCTCCGGGTTTACTCTCTCAGCGTGAAGTTAACCAGCTTAACGACAGTATCGCTTCGCTCGATATCGACGCCTATATCGAGCAGGTAATCGCGCCAGCAGAGGCTCAAGGCCGCAAATCCGCGCCGGAAATCGTCCGTCAGCTCGGGCGCATGCTCGAGGAAAAAAGCAGCGGCCCTTATTACCAAGCCATTTTGGAAATGGACTTCGGTGCTGGATTGAGCCGTCAGATAGGCTTCATCGCGCAAGATCGCTCGACGGAGCTTGGCAGCTGGATGCCCCAGCACCACCTGATGGCGGTGGAATTTGCCGAGCACTGCTCCGCGCGCGTATTACCCATTGTGACCTTTATGGACACCCCTGGCGCCGATGCAGGAGAAGAAGCTAACGCAAACAATCAGGCGCACAGTATCTCTCGGCTGATCACCGCCATGAGCAATGTCCATGTGCCCAATGTGGGTATTATTTTTGGCGTCGGCTACTCGGGCGGTGCGATTCCGCTGGCGGCCAGTAACCTGATTCTGTCGTTACGTGATGGGGTGTTTAGCACCATCCAGCCTGCCGGATTGGCGAGTATCGCTCGGCGCTTGAATCTGTCGTGGCAAGAATGCGCCAAATACGTGGGGGTCTCCGCGCCAGAGCTGCATGCCCAGGGGAATATCGACGCCATCGTTGACTACAGCCCGTCGGATTCGCCTGAGAAAATTGAAAACCTGCGGTCCGCTATCGTCGGCAGTCTGACGAATATTGAAAGCCAGACCGCAGAGTTTGTTGCCGAAAATCCCTACATTCTTGACCACTATCGTCAAAGCTTGCTGCGGTACCTGAAGGATCAGACCGAGGGTGTTAAGCCCAAGCTGTCCAGCCCAATGGACTTCAGCGGCTCCAAAAACCCCACCGAGTACCTAAATGTTTTTGGTATTGCCTATCGGTACCTGCGCTACCTGCGGGTTCGCAAGCGGATCAAGGCAACCAGCACCAAGCAATATGGACGCTTGGCGACGCAAGAGATGCCGTCAGGCGAACTGCACATTCGGGCGGATCGCGAACGCCGTCAAACCTTTTTATATTGGCTTCAGGATCCGGACAAGGTTGTCTACGACGACGGCCTGGCCAAGGCGTGGCGCAACTATCTGGACAAGCGCCAAGCCGTTAACGACGAGCGTGGTCGTATCGC
>JAACDS010000075.1 GCA_009936895.1 Pseudomonadota bacterium | reverse complement strand
GTGGCGTTGCCGCGTTTCACGCTGCCTGCCTGCAGACGCAGATGATCCAGAGCGACAAGAGATTTTGATATGCCGGCAAGGCCAGTGCGCTCGTGGGCGAGCAGGCCTTTGGCGTAGCCCCAGCCTTTGCCTTCTTCACCGACCCTGTTTTCTACTGGCACCTTGACGTCGGTGAGATGCACCATGTTGACGCTGTGCGAGCCGCCAAGGGTAATTATGGGTTTTACTTCAATGCCCTCTTGCTTCATCGGTATCAGCAAAAACGTAATGCCTTCTTGTTTTTTGCCGGTATCGCTGGTGCGAGTCAGACAAAAAATCCAGTCAGCGATGTGGGCGAGAGTCGTCCATATTTTGGTGCCGTTGACGGTGTAGTAGGTGCCGTCCTCAGACAGTTCTGCCTTGGTTTTAAGGTTCGCTAGGTCAGAGCCTGCATTGGGTTCCGAGTAGCCCTGGCACCAATTAACGCTGCGGGCGCGGATATCGGGCAGAAATCGCTGCTGCTGCTCTTCGTTACCGTAGTTCATCAGCACCGGTGCCAGCATTGACAGGCCAAAGGGCAGATCCCAGGGCGTTTGTGCAACCGCGGTTTCCTTCTCCCAGATATAGTGTTGGGTTGGGGTCCAGCCAGGGCCGCCAAAAGTGGTTGGCCACTTCGGCACATCCCACCCGCCCTTGGCCTTGGCGAGTTCGAACCAATTCAACCGCCACTGACCGTAATCACTTTTTGGGTCGTGGGCATTGGTTGCAAGAAAATCCCTTACGTCTTCTTGAAACGCTAAGTCCTCTGGGCTCAGATCTACGTCCATAGTGGTTCCTTAAAGTTGGTGCCTTGAAATCGCGGATGACAAATTAATGACCTATGTTAATCGACTGTGTAAATCAAGTTAAGCAGCACCTTTGAGACAGTGTTAAATTTCTGCCGGCGGGCACATAAAAAGTCTAGGAGCAAAGAACTGTGGATTATCAAACATTGAATTTTGACGTGTCTGTTGGCGTCGCCACGATTACATTGAATCGACCGAACAACATGAACGCCATGTCGCCTGCAATGGGCGCCGAGCTGCACGAGGTGGCGTTGGAGATCGACGCCGATCAGGATATCCGGGCGGTGGTACTGACTGGGGCGGGCAAGGTCTTTTGCGCTGGTGGTGATTTGGGCGAATTTGCTGCCGCCGGTGACGGTGCGCGTACCTTAATTATGAAGATGACCGGAGACCTGCATCTGGCGCTATCCCGGCTGGCGAGGAATGCCGCGCCGGTCATTGCAGCGGTCAATGGCACGGCGGCCGGTGCAGGCTTTTCCTTGCTCATGGCGGCGGATCTGGCCATCGCGGCAGAGAGTGCGGTTATGACTATGGCCTACACCAATGCGGGGTTGTCCCCGGACGGCCGTTCGACCTATTACATGCCCCGCAAGATTGGTGATCGTCGTGCTCGAGAGTTGATGCTGACGAATCGTGTGCTCAATGCCCAAGAAGCGCTCGATTGGGGCGTGGTGAATCAAGTGGTTGCAGACGGCGAAGCACTACCTGCGGCACAGAAGCTAGCAGCAAAGCTTGCCCAAGGGCCTACTCAGGCCTATGGGCAGGTCAAAGCGCTGTTGGACAGCAGTTTTGATCACAGTCTGGAGTCGCAAATGGAGCTTGAGGCCCGGGCCATTGCCGGGTTGGTGGGCAGTCCAGATGGGCAAGAGGGGCTGCACGCCTTCTTGGACAAGCGTAAGCCCCAGTTCAGTGGCCAATAGATCCGCCAAGAAAGATCGCCTGCGCTACCGCCGTGAGATGAATAAGTTTCCCTCGAAAGGGATAAATGCAATGCGTAGGATGATGGACTTTCAGCAGAAGTCGAATTTATGAGTGTTTGTGCTGTGATCATGGCAGGAGGAACCGGAAGTCGGCTGTGGCCGATGTCGAGAGCCGGTTACCCAAAACAGTTACTGCCTCTATTGGAATCGACAACGATGCTGCAATCGACGTTTCTGCGGCTTGCCGATCTTCCCATTGAATCTTCGATCACGGTCTGCGGTGAAGAGCATCGGTTCTTTGTTGCCGAACAACTGCGCGGCATCAATGTGCAAAGTACGATTGTTTTGGAGCCCGAGGGGCGAAATACCGCCCCAACAATCGCGTTGGCCGCACTGGAAAAAGAAGCGGAAGACCCGGTGCTTCTGGTGTTGGCGGCAGACCACGTTGTGCAAAACCATCAAGCGTTTTCCGACGCCGTTGTGGCTGCTTTGCCTCTAGCGGAATCGGGAAGATTGGTCACGTTTGGCATCGTTCCTACTGAGCCCCAGACCGGCTACGGATACATCGAGCGAGGCGACGAGATAGGCCGCGGGTATCGGGTCAACGGTTTTAAAGAAAAACCGTCGCTTACGCTTGCCCAAGACTATCTTGATTCAGGCGATTATTACTGGAATAGCGGCATGTTCATGTTCAAGGCAAGTCGCTATTTGGCTGAGTTACAGACCCACAGGCCGGATATTGTTTCCGCGTGCCGAGCGGCAATGCAGTCAAAGGGGAGGGATTTGGACTTCCTGCGGGTTGGTAGCTCAGCCTTCGCTCAATGCCCGTCCGAATCGATTGACTACGCCATCATGGAACAGACGAACGATGCTGTCGTGGTGCCAATGGATGCCGGCTGGAGCGATATAGGCTCTTGGAGTTCGTTGTCGGATTTGAGCCCAAAAGACGGCGATGGCAACACGGTTATCGGTGATGCGAAATTGTTGGGGTCAGAAAATTCTTATGTGAGAAGCGAAGATAAGCTTGTGGCTGCTATTGGCGTCAATGATTTGGTGATTGTCAGCACAAAGGACGCGGTGTTAGTCGCTTCCAAGCATGCTGCCCAAGACGTTAAGCAAATCACACAAAGTTTAATGAACGAGACCCGCAGCGAGTGGCTCTTTCACCGCGAGGTTTATCGGCCCTGGGGGAAATACGACACCGTCGATGCTGGCGAGCGGTATCAAGTGAAGCGGATTACCGTAAATCCTGGAGCGAAGCTGAGCGTGCAGTTGCACCATCACAGGGCCGAGCATTGGGTCGTCGTGTCGGGATCCGCCAAAGTGACGAATGGCGATGAGACGTTTTTGTTGTCGGAGAATGAATCAACCTATATCCCAATCGGGGTGACTCATGCGCTGGAGAACCCGGGGAAGATACCGCTTGAGCTCATTGAGGTTCAGTCGGGCTCCTATCTTGGGGAGGACGATATCGTCCGTATTGCAGACAATTACGGTCGCTCTTGAACGATTTAAGCAACAACCCTCAGCCTTTTCGGCACTGCAGTACCGGACTGCGTGATCGTGTGGCCGCCTTCTTGGCGGACTTTGCGGTTCAGCGCGCCCAGCACGAGGCGCAAGAGGGCGAGGAACTGCGCCGGGCGGCGGTGGCCCTGACCATTACCGATGTTGGCCCCGGAGCCGGTTTGCCGGGGATCGCGGACCCGCAGGGTTGGTCGGCAGAGCCTGCCTTAATTCTGACCCGGCGCTCCCAGCGGTTGCGCAGCCATCCCGGTCAGTGGGCCCTACCCGGTGGGCGCATTGACGCAGGCGAGACCCCGGTGCAAGCAGCTTTGCGTGAAATGCGCGAAGAAGTCGGCGTCGATCTGGCAGAAGAGCGCGTTCTGGGGGTACTCGATGACTTCGTCACGCGCTCGGGCTACGTGATGACGCCGGTGGTGATTTGGGGTGGTGCGAATTTGATGACTGAAGCGAATCCTGACGAAGTGGCCAGCATCCATCGCATACCGTTGACGGAATTCACTCGAACCGACGCGCCGCGCCTGACCCAGACGGCAACCAGTGATTCGCCAATACTGCGCATGCCCGTAGGTAGCGACCACATTGCTGCACCGACGGCGGCGATCTTGTATCAGTTTCGAGAAGTTTGCCTGCTGAATCAGCACACTCGGGTTGCGCACTTCGAACAACCGCAATTTGCATGGCGCTGAGTTGACCGGCTTTTCCTGACAGCCCACAATCCTCTGGACGGGGGCAGTGGATAGACCCCTGCACCGTGCTAATTTACAGATAACTCGATCAACCACAGGAAAACACAATGGCGATTGAAACAGGCTCAAAGCTGCCCGAGGCAACCCTGCACACAATGCAAGATGGCAAACCGACTCCGGTAACCACCAACGATCTATTTGCCGGCAAGAAAGTCGCTATGTTCGCGGTTCCTGGCGCGTTTACGCCAACCTACTCAATGGCCCACTTGCCCGGCTATGTTGTGCAAGCTGATGCGCTGAAAGCGAAAGGCGTTGACAGTATCGTCTGCCTGTCCGTGAACGATGCCTTCGTCATGGATGCCTGGGGCAAAAGCGCGAATGCGGAAGAGCTGGTCATGGTAGGCGACGGCAACGGTGATTTTACCGAAGCGCTTGGCCTACAAATGGATGGCTCGGGTTTTGGCTTGGGCACCCGCTCACAGCGTTACGCGATGATCGTCGATGATGGCACCGTGACACATCTGGCGGTGGAGGCTCCGGGTAAGCTGGAAGTCAGTGCAGCCGAAGCGATCTTAGAAGCGCTCTAAGACGAACTCTCTCTAACCGCAGACAGTCCTACCAAATGCGGCGTCAGGAAATTTTCTGCGCCGCTTCAATGGCTTGCCGATTGCTGCCCACCGGTCGAATCAGACATTCCTGGGCCGCCGTGGCCACCATCTCTCCCGCACGATTGAAAAAATGTCCCCTGACAAAGCCTCGGGCACCGCCTGCATTGGGGGACGCTTTGGCGAACAGCAGCCACTCGTCCGCCCGGAACGGACGATGAAACCAAATGGCGTGATCGAGGCTGGCACCTCGAATGGTGCGCTCACCTTTTTCGTCAACGGTCATTGGACCGTGGGGCAACATGGACGTGGACATAAAGTCCAGATCGGACATATAGGCCAACAACGCCAGATGCACCTCGGGGTTGTCGGGTAGGGGGTCGCGCGATTTTAGCCACGTATGTTTGAAGGGCGGATGCTCGCCCCGATCCATCATAGTAATGCGTTCAACCGCGCGCGAGTCGATGGCTTCAAAACGAAACATGAAACGAGCCATCTCGGGTTTGGATTGGGCCAGCTCGGTGTAGGTTTCCAAGTCTCCTCGTAATGATTCCGGTGGCGGAACATCCGGCATGGGCAGAGAATGATCGAGCCCTTCTTCGACTTTTTGCCAAGAACAGGCCAGCGTGAAAAGGGTGCGACCATTTTGGATGGCTGCCACCCGGCGGGTGCTGAAACTGCGACCATCACGAATGCGGTCGACCTCGTAAAGGATGGGTCTTGTCCAGTCCCCTGCGCGCAAAAAATAGCTGTGTAGCGAATGCAGGCTGTGTTCAGGGTTTACGGTTCGAAATGCCGATGCCAAGGCCTGAGCCAGCACCTGACCGCCGAAGACATGCTCGGTATTGTGGTTTTGGCCACGAAAGAGATTTTCTTCAATGGGCTCGACGTCGAGCAGGTCGATGATTTCTTGCAGAACCTTGTTCATGGGGCGTTTCGATCGCGTTTACAGGAAGGCGCACAGCATAAACCATCCGCTTGGTTGATGGGGTGCCCTGCAGGACATTTGTCACTTTTTCTGTCGAGGGATGGATGGATCTGAGATACTTCAGATCTAATTTGCCCTTGGAGACACTATGAGCATCGAAGTGAAACAAATCCCATGCCTGGGTGATAACTACGGTTTCCTGGTCCACGATACCGAGACCGGGGCGACGGCAAGCATCGATACGCCGGAAGTAGAGCCCATCAATAACGCCTTGGCAGAACAAGGCTGGACCTTGACGCATATTCTGAATACCCATCATCATTTTGATCACGCCGGTGGTAACGAAGAACTGAAAGTCCAATGGGGTTGCGAGATCATTGGCGCCGCCTGCGATGCCGAACGTATACCGGGCATTGATCGACGGGTCGTCGATGGCGAGGTTTTTCAGCTGGGCAACGCGCAGGTCAAGGTGCTGGAAGTACCCGGCCACACCGTTGGCCACATTGCCTATTATTTTGCCGATGATCGTGCCGCCTTTGTGGGCGATACGCTGTTTGCCTTGGGCTGTGGCCGGATGTTTGAAGGGACCGCCCAGCAGATGTGGGGCAGTCTGGAAAAGCTGATGGCGTTGCCGGATGAGACCGCCGTTTACTGCGCTCATGAATACACCCAAGCGAATGCGGCCTTTGCGATCACTGTCGAACCGGACAACGAAGCGTTACGTCAGCGCGTCGAGGAAATAGCGCGTCTGCGAGAGCAGGGTATTCCAACGGTTCCTACCAGCATTGGTTTGGAGCGCCGGACCAATCCGTTCGTACGCCCACAAAGTACGAACTTGCAGCAAACGATTGATCGCGTGGGTTCGGATCCGGTGGCCATCTTTGCGGAGACACGCAAGCGTAAAGATAACTTTTGAACACTGCCGCTGGCGTTGTTGAAGAGCAAGCACAGACGCAACGTCAGGGTCTGATTTATGCCGTAGCCGCCTATGGGATATGGGGCGTTGCGCCCATTTATTTCGTCTGGGTGGGGTTTGCGGCTCCGCTTGAAATTCTCATGCACCGGGTGCTGTGGTCGGTACCCTTGCTGGTGCTGCTGATTACCCTAACCGGCCAGTGGGATAACGCGCGAGACCTGTCTCGCCGTGCCTTGCTGTTCTTGATGGCCACCGCCTTGCTGTTGAGTATTAACTGGCTGACCTTTATCTGGGCCATCCAAGCACAGAGAATTGCCGATGCCAGTTTAGGCTACTTCATTAATCCGCTGGTAAATGTGCTGCTGGGCGGGTTGTTCTTGCGCGAACGGTTGCGGCGCTACCAGTGGTTAGCGGTGGCGGTTGCCTTGTTGGGTGTGGGTGTCGAGCTTTGGGTGCAGCGCAGCGTACCCTGGCTCGGTCTGACGCTGGCGTTCAGCTTTGGTTTTTATGGCCTGCTGCGCAAGCAGGTCAGCGTGCCAGCCGCCATAGGGCTCTGGGTTGAAACCACGCTGATGCTGCCGATCGCACTGCTGTTTTTATTCTGGCTGGTCTCCAGTGAGGGCATGCGGCCTGCGATGCAGGTGGCTCAACTCGCCATGGGCGGCGTGATCAGCGTCGTGCCCTTGGTCTTTTTTGCTGCCGCTGCCTTGCGGCTGCCCCTGGCGACCTTGGGGTTTGTTCAGTATCTGGCGCCAAGCTACGCGCTGATGCTGGCGATTTTTTTATACAACGAAGCCGTGCCAGAGATCCGTTGGGTGACCTTTGGGTTTATCTGGTCGGCCTTGGCGATTTTCAGCGCGGAAAATCTTCTTCATTTACGAAAACAACGCAGACTTTTGAGAGGAGGCACGACGTGATCACACTATTCACCATGGAACGGGACTATCCCTATGGAACGCTCCGCTCCACCAATGGCAGCAAAACCAAGGTGGTGCTGGCGGAAAAAGGCCTCGCCTATCAGACGGAGACTGTGAGTCCGGGTGCGGTATGGAAAAAGCTACCGGAAATACTCGCCAAACATCCATTGGGCAAGGTGCCCTGGATTGAAGATGGCGATCTGGTGCTATACGACTCTACGGTCATCAATGAGTATCTGAACGAAAAGTCAGCAAATAATCCCCTGCTGCCGACAGACCCCTCGAAGCGCGCTTTAGCAAGAGCTTTGGAGAACTACGCAGACGAAGGGGTGCTGAGTAAGTTCCTGCCGCTGATTTGGATGCCCTGGTGGTCTCCGGAGGCGCAGCGCGATGCCGACAGTATGGAAAAGGGGCGGCAGGGAATGCGCGAGCAGATTTTTCCATTTTTGGAACAGACATTGGCCGACAACGACTATTTGTGTGGTGAATTTTCGCTTGCCGACGTGCCCATGATGGCGGTAGCCATGGTGCTGGAAGTGGATGGGATGGACGTTAGTGAATTCGCCCAAACTGAAGCGTATTTGCAGCGGCTGCGTAATCGCCCGTCCTATCAAGCCATATCCCCGCAACGCTCAGTGGTTGAAACCGCAGGTTCTTAGGCTATGTCTGCATCGGATTCCTGGTCCTCGTGAGAGGCTAGAGAGCGTTGGCTCGGGTCATGGCAGATTGCAGCGAGGCCATGCTGCGGATGTAGGGTTCAATGCCTCGAAGGCCAGCAGGTCGATTGCGGGCAGCGTCCTCAGCGATCGCTCGGGTTTCGTAAGCCCCAAGCAGAGCCACATAGTATTTTCGGCCCTTAACTTCGATCATGGCTCCGGTGAGTTCGTCTAGGCCAAGTTCCGCCATGAATGCTTTCAATTCACGCTGGGTGCTCAGCGCAATCAACTGAACGGCCCAATAAGTGCCCGGCAGATCCTGCAGTGACACGGGCGTCTCCGGTCGAAAGGAAGGCACAGCCTCGCTGGAACGATTGTCTGTGGCGACGGCAGGGGGCTCGTCGGGAGGCTCGATTACCGAAACATCGGCGGTGGCCGATTCGTCCATCGTATTGCTTGTCCGCTTGGACGGCGTGCTCTGTGGCTGGGACCAGTCGTACTGTTTGTTTTTGCGTTGCGCTTCGCGCTGTTGAATGTCGGCGATGGTGCGTCGTTTGCACGACCAAGTCTGCAGGCCCTGTTCACAATGCCAGCTGGTGGCGGTCTTATTCGCCTCCTCGGAGGTCCGGCTTGGCTCGGTACCGGTGCGCTGTTGGGACGCGCTGGTGCTGCAGCCCATAACAAGCAATGGAAAAACGACGCAGAGGAGACGGATGATCATGTTGTTTCGCATAGAGGGTTTGGCGTGTTACTGAGTCCGGATCGTTTGAACCAAGCTCATAGTGTAGAAACGCCTAGGCGTATGTCCAGTGCAGTTTTGTACAACTTGGGCCTTTTTCTGTGGCTGCTTTGGCTTGCGGCGAAAGTGGTTTTCCCCTAGTTTTTACTGTCGTATAGCCGGTAAACGCCGCTTGCGATTTTCCGGCTACGACGCGGCGCTTTACACCGTAATGCAAGGAAGCTGGCATGCTATCGACTCTGTCTGACTTTGAACGTGTACCTCGTATTCTTCGCCTCAACATCGCCGGTCAACCGGTGGAGTGGGTGCCTTGGCAGGATGCGGTCTGTCTCTATGCGCGTGATCTGGTGATTTGGACCGTGGGGAATCCGCTGCTAACGATTCGGGGCGGACATTGTAAACACACCGGTGAGCGCAGTTCCCAAGACATCCACAGCATCATTGCCTGCGATGGCAGAGTGGTGACGCAGCGAGTCTCTCAAACTCCGCCATTAACCAATCCCGCCTTGTTCAAGCGAGACGGCAACATCTGTCTGTATTGTGCAAAGCACCTGAGCGATGCGGAGCTGACGCGGGATCATGTGGTGCCGGTATCTCGAGGCGGTGCGGATTCGTGGGACAACGTGGTCGCAAGCTGCCGCCGCTGTAATCACTTAAAGGGCAATCGGGTACTCGATGAAATCAGTCTCGAACTGATGGCACTTCCCTATGTGCCAAATTACTCGGAGTACTTGGCATTGATTAACTCGGGCCGAATACTCGGTGACCAGATGGCGTTTTTGAGTAAAAGCTTTGGGGCGGACAGTCGACTGATAAAGCAGTGATCTTTCCGCGCTGAAGGGCTAACGGAAGCCCTTAATCACATCGTGCTCATAGAGCCAATCCTGTTGCTGTAGCGCTATTTCCGGCAGCAGACGGTTTTGCAAGGCGGTTCCCACATGCTGCTGAAATCGACGCGCTGATGAAGGCTGCGTCAGCCTGATCAGGTGATCACGCATCTGCGCCAACACTTTGCGATGGCGTGGGCGACGAAACCGCTCGTAGGCTGCAAGGCCATCGCCGATGTCTTCTTCGTAATTCTCCATCATTCGCGACAGTACCCAGGCATCCTCCATGGCCGTGTTGCCACCATCGACTTTGCAGTGCAGTGATGAATGCAGGGCGTCGCTCAGATAGGCCACCCGGCCGGCGAACAGCGTGTCCTTGGCTTGAAAGCTGCCGAGGTCAATCCCACCCGCGTGAGTCTTGGCATCCAAGGCCTCATGCAAGCTGGGATGCCAGTCCGCTTCATCGAAGACCTGATTCGATGGGGTCACAAATCGAAAGTGCACAAGGTCTGAGTCAGACAGCTGTTCGACGTACTGACCCTTGCCGCGCCAGAGCACGTTGGCTCGTCGCAGCGGATGATCTGGGAGTGTCGCTTCAAAGACTGTGACAGGCGTCTGCTGTGGCGATTCTGCGTATCCTGGCGCAGAGGCGATTGTCAGCCGGTGGGATTGTTCGATCTCCTCAAGGCGCCTGCTTGTGAGGAGGGGGTTGGCGATTTCCTTTTCTAAGTGCTGGCTCAGGGATCGTGCACTGAAGTTGACCAGCGGGGCACCGTACCGCTGTTCATAGAATTCCCCCAAGGGCAGTTCGGCCAGTAAGTAGGCACTTTTGGCAAATCGAATCTGCTGTCGGTCCGGCCGGTAGCCCAGTGCGTCCACGGCGTCCGGTGCCAGGGCTTTGAGCAGGCGGCTGGCGTTTGCCCCGAGGCTAACGATCGGCGAGCGATAGCCGGCTTCCGGTCCGGCATAGCGAGTCGTCTCGTGAAAGCCGCTTGCACCGCAGGCCAAAGCCGCGAGCTGAGCGGCAAGGGATTCACCGATAATGGCAACGGGATACATGGGACTCGGCGGCGCGGCTAAATCTTGCGCCAGCGTGTACCTTCGCGGGAGTCTTCCAGCTCAATGCCCGCGGCCAGCAGCTCATCGCGAATACGATCTGCGCCGGCGTAATCACCGTCCGCGCGAGCAGCCTTACGCTCTGCGATCAGGGCCTCAATGGCGTCGGCGGTCGGAGCGGCTGAATCCCCGGGCTGGCCTTGAGTGAAATAATCCTCAGCATTCTGATACAGCAGCCCCAGCAGCCAGCCACCGGCAAGCAGCTGGTTGCGCGCCGCCGCCTTTGCGGCTTCGTCGGTTGTCCGGCGCATGTCGGCTGCTAACTCGTGCATGGCAGCCAATGCCTTAGGCGTATTCAAATCGTCGCAGAGCGCGTTCACGACGGTCTCGGGGAATTCCTCTTGGGCCAGCTTCTCCATGTCGGTACTGGTCAGTGGGTTGGTATCGGCTACGTCCCTGAGTCCTTGATACAGGCTGTCCAAGCTGGCTCGGGCCTGGGCCAGCAGATCATCAGACCAAGTAAGTGACGAGCTGTACTGACCGGAGAGCAGCGCATAGCGCAACACCTCGCTGCTGTGTTTTTCCAGCAGGCCGCGAATGGTCAACACGTTACCGACGGACTTTGACATTTTTTCCGTGCCAAGATTCAGCATGCCGTTGTGCAGCCAGTACCTCACGTACCCTGAATCATCGTTGGCACAGCGACTTTGGGCGGCCTCGTTTTCGTGGTGAGGAAAGGTAAGATCCGAGCCGCCGCCGTGTATGTCGATGGTGTCGCCCAGATGTTTTTTCACCATGGCAGAGCATTCAATATGCCAGCCGGGACGTCCGCGGCCCCAGGGACTGTCCCAGCCTGGTTGATCTTCCGTAGAGGGCTTCCAAAGCACGAAGTCTTTAGGGTCTTTTTTGTATCCGGCTACCTCGACCCGAGCGCCATCGATCATGTCTTCTAGCGAGCGCTTGGACAGCGATCCGTATTCCGGGTCAGACGGCACGTGAAACAGCACATGTCCTTCGCTGGCGTAGGCATGATCTTTCTCAATCAGTGTTTCGATCATGTCGATGATTTCAGCGATATGATGAGTGGCCTTGGGCACAACATCCGGTGGGCGCACGCCGAGAGCGGCCACATCCTCTTGGTAGGCCCGTGAATAGCGATCGGCAAGGGTTTTGATGTCTTCGCCATTGCTGGCAGCTGCGGCATTGATCTTGTCGTCAATGTCCGTGATGTTGCTGACATAACTGACCTTGGGATAGCGTGTGCGCAGTAGGCGGGTCAGCACGTCAAAGACCACGGCGGGCCGGCCATTACCAATGTGCACAAAGCTATAAACTGTTGGGCCGCAGACGTAGATGGACACGTGTTCCGGGTTGGCGGGTACAAAGGTTTCCTTTTTGCCGGACAGCGTATTGTGGAAGACGATTTCGGCTTGAGTCATGTCGCGGTCAGGCTCCGGTATCAAAACGGTGGGACGGTAAGTCGGGCAGGGCCTAGCTTACTGGTTCACTGTCGACAACAACACTGTCGCCGCGCACCTCAAGATAAAAACAGTGGGTTCGATCCGTATGACAGGCCGGGCCCAGCTGGTCTACCGAGAGCAAAATGGCGTCGGCGTCGCAATCGAATCGCAAAGAAACCAAGCCTTGGGTATTACCCGACGTTTCACCCTTGCGCCATAGGGCCTGACGACTGCGAGAAAAATAAACAATTTGGCCGGTGGTCAGGGTCTGTTCGATGGCCTCGCGGTTCATCCAAGCCAGCATCAGCACGGTGCCTGTGGCGTGATCCTGAGCAATCGCGGGCACTAAGCCTTGGTCGTTGAACGGTACCCAGTCTAGAAATGTGTTCAATTCGACTTGAGTGCCTAAGGTGGCGCCTTCTAAGTCCTTGACGCTATTCATCGATGGCTCCGAAACGCTGAGCCAGATACCGATAAACACTGCGTAACGCCATGGCCTCTCCACCTTCAGGTCGGCCGGGGCGCTTGCGTATGTTGAAAGCCATGATATCGAAATGTACCCAGGGCACGTCGTCGATAAAGCGTTTGAGAAACAAGGCCGCGGTGACAGCTCCGGCATAGGGGGAGGCCGCGGAATTCACGAGATCGGCAATATTGCTCTTGATCATGTAGTCGTAATCGTCGTGCAGAGGCATGGGCCATACCGCGTCGTCTTCGGCTCTGCCGAACTGCATCAGTTCCTGCGCTAACGCGTCATCGTTGCTGAACAGAGCGCCGATTTCCGCGCCTACGGCACCCCGCGCTGCTCCGGTAAGGGTGGCGTAATCGACGATGAGTTCTGGTTTTTCGCTGCTGGCCATGGACAGGGCGTCGCAGAGCAGCAGCCTGCCCTCGGCGTCGGTGTTATCGATTTCTACGGTCAGGCCCTTGTGGGTGTCCAAGACGTCACCGGGTCGGAAGGCGTTGCCGGCCACGGCATTTTCTGCCGCGGGAATCAGCATCCGCAACCGGATGGGTAGCCCTTGAGACATCACCAGATAAGCGAGGCCCATGGCAATCGCTGCTCCGCCCATGTCTTTTTTCATCCAGCGCATGCCGCCGGAAGGCTTCATGTTCAGGCCGCCGCTGTCGAAGGTAACACCCTTGCCCACAATAGTGATTTTCGGGTGATCGAGATCGCCCCAGGTCAGATCCATTAAGCGCGGGCCATCGGCAGCAGCCCGGCCCACGGCATGAATAGCCCCGCATTCCAGATCCAGCAGTTCGTCGCCGACGGTGGTGTTCACCTCGGCGGCAAAGGTTTCCGCCAGTGCTTCCACTTCCGCCTGCAGGTGTGAGGGAGCCATGTCCTGGGCGGGTGTGTTGATCAAGTCTCGACTCAGATTCGTCGCCTTGATGGTATGAACAAGCTCGCTGGCATTGGCGCTATCGGGTAGAATCAGTTTGGCCGGCATACGGTCTGCCAGCTTGTAGCGGTCAAAACGGTAGCCGCCTAGGCCCCAGCCCAGCAGGGCGATAAACGAAGCGTCGTCGGTCAGACGATAGACGCCTTCCGGAAGCTGGTAGGGCAGGTGACCCAAGGTAGAGAGCGAATCTTCGCCGCTGCTGCCGATGATACATTGACCGTTTTCCAGCCAAGCAATCTGACCGGTCTTGCCGGCAAAAGACTGGCGGTTGAGCCACTGCTGATCCGATGGCGTAAGCTCATTGATGAAGTCGTCGAATGTCTCGCTGCGGATGATTTTCAGCAGGGTCGGCGTGATGGTGGTGTCTGCTGGCAGTAAGGCCGTATCGGCAAAGTCGTCAGGGTTCAGTTCTTGCATGTGTTTAGTGTTCTCAAATTGCGGCATGTTGCCGATGGGTGGGTTGCGGCTAAGCTTAAAGCTGGCGAACGGGGATATGGGCTAGCCCCAGATTGTTTTTTTCAAAGACCCGGTCGGCTCGATAGCTTGAGCGCACCAGCGGGCCGGAAGCAACCTCGGTGAAACCGAGACCCAGCCCAAATGTCCTGAATGCCTCGAAGGCATCCGGGGTAACCCAGCGGTCAACGGGTAGGTGGTTTTTCGTGGGCCGCATGTATTGTCCGAGGGTCACGATGTCGACCTGATGGGCCCTCAGTGCGTCCAGCGCCTGCTTGATTTCATCATCTGTTTCGCCAATACCAAGCATCAGACTGGATTTAGTCAGAACATCCGGTCGAATCCGTTTGGCGTGAGCAAGCACGTCCAGTGTTTGTTGATAACCTGCTCTAGGATCCCGCACCACGTGGGTCAGTCGCTCGACCGTCTCCACATTCTGTGCGAAGACTTGCAGACCCGAGTTCACTACCTTGGCGACGGCTTCTTGGTCGCCATCAAAATCAGGCGTCAGTGCCTCTACTGCCGTTGTAGGATTGAGGGCGCGAATCGCTTGGACACAGGCTGCGTAGTGAGCGGCGCCACCGTCGGGCAAGTCGTCGCGGTCCACCGAAGTAAGGACCACGTAGTTCAAGCCCATCAGTTTCACCGACTGAGCTGCATTGGCAGGTTCTTCCAGATCAAGCCAGCCTTTTGGGTTGCCCGTGTCGACGGCGCAAAAACGGCAGGCGCGGGTACAGGTCGCGCCCATCAACATGATAGTGGCGGTGCCGTGGTTCCAACATTCGCCAATGTTCGGGCAGTGCGACTCTTCGCATACGGTTGCGAGACGGTGTTTGTTGACTGTCTCCTTGACCGAACGATAACGTTCACCACCACCCACAGAAACACGTAGCCAAGGCGGTTTACGCTCGATATCGGTGTGCGTGTGAGCCCCGGCTTTGACCCCATTTTTAATGGCGTTGAAACCCTGAGGGGTGGCGAACTTCTCGCCGCTTTTGATCGGTGTCTTGTTCGACACGGTATCCCTATTTCCTGGTTGTCGTTGCGGTTGGGTTCAAGGCGTCGGGCTCGGCATCGCTTTGAAACTGCAGGCTGTGCAGGGTGGCATACAGCCCGCCTGCGGCCAGAAGCTCCTCATGATTGCCGATCTCAGCCACTTGACCTTGATCCAGCACCAGTACGCGGTCTGCTTCCTGAATGGTTTGTAGTCTGTGCGCAATAATGATTGAGGTGCGCCCCTTTGTCAGCCGTTCAACGGCTTCTTGGATCAACAGTTCCGTTTCTGTATCGATGTTCGCTGTGGCTTCGTCGAGCACCAAGATTTCCGGATCTGCGGCCAGCACACGCGCAAAGGCCAGAAGCTGACGCTGGCCCTGAGATAAATTTTGGCCGCGTTCGGTCAGGGGGGAGTCGTAGCCCAGCGGCAGCTGGGAAATGAAGTCGTGGGCATTGACGGTTTTCGCAGCCTCAATAGCCCGTTCGCGGGTCACCCGAGGATTTCCCAGGGCAATGTTGTCGTAAATACTGCCTGAAAAAATATGAAAGTCCTGCAGGACAACGCCCACCCGACGTCGCAGGTCGCTGGAATGAATGTGGTTCAGATCAATATCGTCGAGAAAAATTTGGTTGTCTTCAAAATCGTAAAAGCGCCCTAACAGTCGAATCAGCGTGCTCTTACCCGAACCCGTCGGCCCGACGATGGCCAGTTTTTCGCCGGGCCTGATGTTGAACGACACGTCTTTCAGGATCGGCATGCTGGCATCGTAGGCAAAGCTGACGCGGCGAAATTCCACCTTGCCGGTGAGTCGTTCCGGTAGCGCGACAGGGTTGGCCGGTTCGTGAATGATCTCGTCCCAGTCCAAGGCCTGAAAAATGCGCTCGCCACTGGCCATGGCGCGAAACAAAATATTAGTCTGCTCGCCCAGCACCACGATGGGATGAAACAGCATGGTGACGAATTGCGTGAACAGCACCACTTCGCCGACGGTCATGCTGATGTCCATGAGCTGGCTGGCACCGTAGTAGAGAATCAGACCGATGGCGATTTGCGCCAGACTTTCGTTGAAGGCCCCGTATAGGGTTTCGACCCGAGCCAGACGGTGTTCAAACAGCCGGTTCTTTTCGTTGATTTCGGTGTAGCGATCTAGGTTGTGTTGCTGACGATCCGAGAGCTGCACGACCTGTAGCCCGGCGAGATTTTCCTGCAGGTTTTGGTTCAAGCTGGACAGGGTTTGTCGTGTCTGCCGGAACAGGAAGCGAGTTTTGCGACGAAAGAAGTAAGTCACCATGGCGAGAATGGGCAGCGCCAGCAGCAGCATCAATGTGAGCTGCGCGTCGATCGCGAGCATGACGGCCAGGGCCACGAAAAAGGGCACGAACTCGCCCACCAATGTGCCCAAGCCACGCAGCAGCTCGTACAGGGCCTCCACATCGTTGGTGACTCGGGTCATGATTCGGCCCACGGCTACTCGGTCATAGAACGAAGAGGGCCGAGTTTCTAAGTGGCGAAACAAGTCCAATCGCAGATCACGCAGTCCGTTAATCACGGGACCGATCAGGGTCATGCGATGGGCATGGCCGAAAACCGCCCACGCGAGCTGAATGGCTCCATACAGCAGACAGGCAGCCAACAATTCCGGCAAGCCTAGCGTGTCAGCGAGGCTTTGATTGAATTCGATCAAGCCGAAGTCCGGGCTGTCTGCGTCGCTTTCGCCGCGGATGATGTGGTCGATGGCCACCAAGGAAATGATGATTGGCAGCATGACTTGCAGAGTCGAGGCAAGCAGCACCAGTACCGTGCTGATCGCCAAGGCACGCCGGTAAGGGACGAGCCACTTCAGCAGGCGTCGCAGCAACTGCAGGTTCAACACGGCCCCGCTGATGTCCGCATCAAACATGGCGTAGTCGCGCTGATTTTTCTTTGTGGTGGTGTTCACGAGCTGACCCTCAGCCGTTCCAGATCGTCCTCTTCGCCACCCTCGCGCTGCACGCGCTCGAGTTCGGCGTAGTAGCCTCGATTCTCCAGCAGCTCATCGTGACGGCCGCTTTCCAGAATGCGGCCGGCGTCCATGACGTAAATCCGGTCTGCGTGACGCGCGGTACTGACCCGGTGGGAAACAAGTAGGGTGGTCTGCTTTTGGCGCAGGCGCTTCAGTTCACCCAAAATATGTTCCTCGGTTTCGGTGTCTACGGCAGAGAAACAGTCGTCGAGAATCAAAATGGGTGCGTTGCGAATCAACCCACGCGCCAGCGTCGCTCGCTGTTTTTGACCACCGGACAAGGTTACGCCACGCTCACCGATCAGTGTGTCCAGCTGTTCGGGAAAATCGCTGATGGTGTCTTTCAGGTCGGCGGAGGTGGCCGCCTCCCAGATTCGTTCCAAGGAACGCGCCGGATCGTCGTAAGTGATGTTGCTTTTCAAAGGCTCGGCGAACAAGAACGGATCCTGAGGCACCAAGGCGACTTGGGTTCTCAGCTGGGTGAGCGGGTATTCGGCGACGGGGATGCCGTCGACAAAGATACTGTCTGCCGTCGGATCGATGAGTCTCACAATTTGTTTGAGCAGGGTCGTTTTGCCGCTGCCCACGCGACCCATGATCGCCACGGTCTCACCGGGAGCGACAGCCAGCGATAAATCGCTAATGGCATCCGCGGTGGCACCGGGGTAACGATAGCTCAGGTGGTCGATGCGCAGAGCGCCGGCAATCTCGGTTGGTGCTTCTGCAGTGGGCGCATCGGTGATCTCTGCTGGTCGGTCGAAGACCTCGAACAGGCGTCTGCTCGCCACGCCGGCGCGTTGGAACAAATTCACGATGAATCCAGCCACGCGGAAGGGTTGTACTACCATGTTGACGAACATGAAGAAGGCGACGAAGTCGCCGATGGCGAGAGTGCCGTCGAGTACCTGACTGCCGCCATAGCCCAAGATCGTCAGTGAACAAATTGCGGCGAGGCTGGGCATCCAAGAACTCATCGCGGAGTTAATACGACCCTGTTCGTAAAAGACGTCGGCATAGGCTTGGTTGGTGGCAGCGAAGCGCTCTATCTCGTTTTCTTCCTGCACCATGGCTTGAATGGTACGAATACCGGACAGGTTTTCTTGGGTGTGGGTTCCCAGATCAGACAGTCGGTCCTGTACCTGAGCCGATGCGGCGCCCATGGCCTTTGCCGAGTATTGGGCGTAGATGAAAACCAGCGGCATGGGGGGAAGCAGCAACAGCGTTAGCCAGGGCGAGTAATAGAGCATAAAGCCGAAGCCCACCACGGTAGCGTAGACCATGATAATCAGCAAGATGGTACCCATGGAAATCAGACGCTGGATCAGTGAGATGTCGGCCACGGCTCGGGTCATCATGTCGCCAATGCTGAATTGGGCAAAGAACTCGGCACCCTGTTCCTGAAGTTTATGGAAGAAGGCCTGGCGCAGGTCAAAGGATACTTTGAGTGCCACGCGTCTCACGTTGAACCGCGCAAAACTCACGACACAGTAGCGGGTGATAACGGCACCGATGATGCCAAGAACTGGATAGAGTAAGTCAAAATCGCCGTCGGCCATGCGGTTGATGGATACCGCCGTCAGTACCGGCACCATGGCTTCAAAGAGTCTGGCCACCCCGAACGCAGCGATACCGATGTACAAACCACGTCGATGGGGGCCAATGAAACGGCGCAGCTGCCACAGCGCGGCAAGCAGCGCTGTGGCGGGCAACGTGGGTTCGTCGTTGGTCGGCTTCACAGACTAAAAGTTCGCACTGCCAGGCACTCTGGGAAACGGTATGGCGTCACGGATGTTGTCCATGCCCGTGATGTAGAGCAGCAGCCGTTCTAGACCCAGGCCGAAGCCTGCGTGGGGCACCGTGCCGTAGCGTCGCAGATCCCGGTACCACCAGAGCTCTTCGGCCAGCCGGGGATCCATGCGCTCGTCGAGTATCGTCAGTCTTTCTTCCCGCTGGCTGCCACCGATAATCTCGCCAACGCCGGGGACTAAGACGTCCATGGCGGCGACGGTTTTCTCGTCGTCGTTTAACCGCATGTAGAACGCCTTGATGTCCTTCGGGTAGTCGGTGACAACAACTGGACCTTTGATGACGTGCTCGGTGATGAACCGCTCGTGCTCGGATTGCAGGTCAGCACCCCAAGTCACCGGAAATTCAAAGGTTTGATCCGCTTCTGTCAGCAGTCTGACGGCATCGCTGTACGTCATGCGGGTAAATTGTTGCTTGGCCACCGCAGTGAGCCGCTGGATCAATTGTCCCTCGCCGCGTTCATCGAAGAACGCCATATCGTCCGGACACCGCCTCAGCACGCCCTGAATCACGCTGGACAAAAACTGCTCAGCCAGATCGGCGTTGGCTGCTAGATCGGCGAAGGCGACCTCGGGTTCGATCATCCAAAACTCCGCCAGATGTCGGCTCGTGTTGGAGTTTTCTGCTCGAAACGTCGGGCCAAAGGTATAGACCTTGCCAAGCGAGCAGGCGTAGCTCTCTAAATTGAGCTGGCCGCTGACCGTGAGGAAGGCTTCGGTACCAAAAAAATCCTGATCAAACTGATCGGCTTCACCCTGATGAATCTGATCAAGAGTCGACACTCGAAACAGATCGCCGGCACCCTCGCAGTCACTGGCCGTAATGATGGGGGTATTAACCCAATAAAAATCCTCACGATCGAAAAACCCGTGGACCTCGGCGCTCAGCGCATGACGAATCCGCGACAGCGCACCGAAGGTATTTGTCCGCGGGCGGAGGTGGGCGACGCTTCGTAAGTATTCAAAGGAGTGTTGTTTCTTGCTGATCGGGTAGGTTTCCGGGTCATCTACAAGGCCGTGGATGACAACGCGATTGGCCTGAATTTCTCGATCCTGGCCCTTGCCTTGCGATTCCACCAGCTTACCCGTGACGGATACGGAACAACCGGTCCCGGATTCGATGATCTGTGCATAATTTTCCAAGGTGTTGTCCGCGACCGCTTGAACGGTGCCAAAACACGAGCCGTCGTGAATGTGCAGGAAAGAGAAACCTCCCTTGGACGAGCGTCGCGAGCGCAGCCAGCCACGGACTGTGACATCGCTGTCGACGGCGGTGTCGTGCTGCAGAATAGATTTGATTGTCACAATCATAGTTTCAGCGAAGCTCTCAAAATGGTTCGAATGTCGCGCCGCCAGATGATAAAGCAAGCGGTGCCTTTTTTCTGTCTAGCCGCCTCGGATCGTTGATAAGTCAACGGTTGCATTGAACGGGCTGCGTTCTTCGACGTGCTCGATGTCTTCGGCCACGTATCGGCGTTCTTCTTCCAAGACCCGCGCAACGGCGTCTCGGAATCCCGGGTCAGCAATCCAGTGGGCACTGTAGGTCGCCTCGGGTAAATAACCCCTGGCAACTTTATGGCCGCCTTGGGCACCCGCTTCTACGCGTTTAAGGCCCCGGGCAATGGCGAAGTCGATGGCTTGGTAGTAACACACCTCCCAGTGCAGGAATCGATGGTCCTCAACGCAGCCCCAGTTACGACCGAATAACGTGTCGCCCCCAATAAAGTTCAACGCGCCTGCAATGTAGCGACCCTCGCGCTTGGCCATGATGAGCAAAATGTCGT
>JAACDS010000410.1 GCA_009936895.1 Pseudomonadota bacterium | reverse complement strand
AGCTGGTGATAAGGTCCCGAACCCCGGGCGCATCCATCGCCTATCGGACAAAAAGCCGGGGCCCTGCGGCCATGGTCAGTGAGTCTGGCTCGTGGCAGGTTTATACCAAGCCCGTTTCTTGGCCACCGGAAAACCCACCCGGCCAGATTGAGGCCAAGGTCATTCGATACGGCTACGCTGAGAGTGCTGTTACCAGCTTTCCGCCAAACTGAATTCCTAGCTCGCCAGCGCGACGCCTAGCCTCCGTAGCTCTGCCACAAGCTCGGCTCCCAGAGCCACTTCCTCTTCCGCGTGCGTGGCACAAACCTTTATGTTGAACAACCGACTGCCCGCCTCGATGTATGGCGCAAGTTGCTCGGCGACCTCTGCCGGGGTGCCACTGGGGGTATACCGTTCAAATTTTCCGAACGGTATACGATAGAAGGCCTCCATGCCGTCTTTAACCGCAGTATGAGCCGCACCGCTATCCTTACTGTCTAGGCCTACCCAGGGCTGGTAGCCATGCATCCAGTCAACGTCGCGGCGACCGAGAGCGTCTGCCTGTTCGGTGACGCTTTGTATCGCCTGGGAAAAACGATTGGCCGAGCACCATACGCCGAGCCAGCCTTCGCCGAAGGTTGCGGTTCGGGTGAGTGCGGCATCGGACCTGCCGCCGACGATAACGGGTATGGGTGATCTTGGCGTTGGGCGTATGATGGCGTCCTGCACATCAAACTCTTTTCCTTGGAAGGTTACGGTCTCGCCGGCGAGCAGTCCCCTGATAATCGCTAAGGATTCGTTGGCGCGAACGCCCCGGCGTTTCGGATTTACGCCGCACACTTCCATCTCGTGGGGATCTTCGCCGCCAATACCCACCCCGAAGATCATGCGTCCCGGGGCTAGATTCGCCATGGAGGCAAGCTGTCTGGCGATCGGAAGCGGATGACGTAGGGGTAAAAGATAGATGCCTGTCATGACGCCGAGGGTCGGGTGCAGCTGCGACAGCGCCGCAACCTCAACAAAACCATCGGTGCCTGAGCCGTTGCGAAAAGATACGTGATCGGCCATAAAAATGTGGTCGAACCCGGATTCGGCGATTTGTGAGACGGTTTGTTGGCGCTCCTGCCAATCGAGTTTCCAGAGATTACTGGGTGTTGCTAACCCAAATTTCAGTGCGTCAGTCAAAGCTTGCTCCTTGGTCGTGCGCTTCGTGTCTTGCGGTAGTGGTGCGGGCTATAGCCCAAGCGCCCGGTCGTCGAGACCGAGCATCACGCGGCCGGCCAGCTCCATCACAGGCTCGCCGACCATCATATGGGCTGCGGCCACGTGCACATCGCGAAAATGCTGTTGTAGGCAAGATGTCTCGTAAACAGATGTGCCGCCCATCAGTCGATACATTTGATCAATGACGTCAATGGCGCTGTTGACCGCATGCACATTCGCCGTACGCATGCTGCGTCGATCCTCGAGGCTGCCCGGGCCGGTTTGGGCCGCCGACCAGCCCGCGTCAATTGACTGATAAAAATAGGCGCGAGCCGCGCTCAGAGCTGCGTCAGCTTCGGCGACAGCGATATGCAGAGACGGTCGGGAAGAGAGCGGTCTTCGGCTGCCTTGGGGAGTCTTTTCCTTAGCAGCGCCAATAACTTCATCGATACACGCTCTTGCCATGCCGAGGCAGATGGCACCGATGGGAATGCCCAACAATGCGAATTTGGGAAATTGGTAAATGGGTTGGCTGGCGTGATCGCCGTCTTCTACGTTGCCAGCCATCCGTTCGCTGGGCACCCAAACGTTTTTCGCCACATAGTCACTGGAGCCCGAGCCGCGCATACCGGACACATGCCAGTTATCGGCAATCTCAATTTCTTCGGGGCGAAAAAAAACCCGAGTCAGCAGCGGTGCGCCGACGATAGCCTCGCCTTGAGCATCCACTTCGTGAATGCCGCCGGATATCCACTCAGCGTTTCGGCAGCCAGATCCCCAGCGCCAATGGCCATTGATCAGATAGCCAGCCTGACCGTCACGCTCTTCATATAGGGCGGTGCCGCTGTCCGCAAAGACACCACTGGTAATGACATTGGGGTTT
>JAACDS010000074.1 GCA_009936895.1 Pseudomonadota bacterium | reverse complement strand
CTTGCCCCGGTTTTTTGGATGGCGGGCACCCGTAAGTTGAACGATATGGACAGCACCATCGCGTGGTTCGGCAACGCAGATTGGGGGCTGGGATTACCTCTACCAGCCCTATTGGCATGGCTGGCCACCCTGACAGAGGTATTGGGCGCAATGTTGCTGTTCATCGGCCTTGGCGTACGCTGGATTTCAATACCGCTCATGATCACCATGCTGGTCGCCGGGTTGGCGGTTCATTGGCAAAACGGATGGCTGGCAATAGCGAGCGGTTCCGGGCTTTTTGCGACCGAACGCACGATTGAGGCTACGGAAAAGCTGAGTCGGGCTAAAAGTATTCTCCGGGAACACGGCAACATCGATTGGCTGACGGAACAAGGCAACTTCGTCGTGCTGAACAATGGTATCGAATTTGCTGCTACTTACTTCGTGATGCTATTGGCGCTGTTGTACTTGGGCAGCGGTAAGGCGGGAGCAGACTATTGGATCAATCGCCGCTTTCATCTGGGCTTGTGAAGCTGGCATCCTAATGTGACAGAGCGGTGGTCAACGCAACAACAGTCTACGGAAATCATAAAAAAGGCCCATCAGTTTCCTGACGGGCCTATGTCTTTACGTCGTGCGAAACGGCCGATTATAAGAAGTTTAGAATCGCCACTAAGACAACGGTCAGAGCCAATCCACAATGAATAACGCCGCGAACTGTCGTTAATGGGCCTTGCTTACCAAATATTGCGTTGGCTTCCAGTGCCGCAACAATCGCAACACAGATCCATACCGCAGTAGTGCTCGAGGCTAAGCTGCCGCTTGACAGGTGGGCGCTTGACCCCATGAGATACAGCATTGGCATAGAGAAAAGCGTATTCGTACGAGAAGCCAGGGCTGCCTTCGGTGCAGCCGCTGCTGCATCAGGGTTTGGCTCGTTACCCGCCTGAACACCCTGATTGGACTCCACGATGATTTTTTGATTTGGCCAAATGATCAGCCAGACATTCAAAAACATCAGCGTACCCATCAGTGCGCCAACAGTGATGTCAGCGGTTAAACCCGTATGACGATAACCCAGCAAGATGACACCGGTCAGGAACGTACCCATGGCACCCCAGCGGAACCACCACAGCGCGCGAGGTGCAAGCTTAGAAAACGCATCAACGCGAGCAGCCGGTTCGGCTTCTTTGAAATATTCCGTTTGTACAAAGTTGAAGTAATACAGTAGGCCAATCCATGTGACACCGAACAACACGTGCCCAAATCGCGCCAAATAATCGATAAACATCATGTCCATAGAATTCCCTTACCCATAGTTTGAAAGTTCGCGGAAAGGATAGCTAAACAGCCACACCGGTACCAGCATTAGCGTCAGACAACTTTGGGAAGGCGCGGCAATTCGGATGCCGCGGGGCCGCTCGAAGCGGCCGAACATCGAAGCAAAAAAAACCCGCAAATCGACGATTTGCGGGCTTTTCTGAGCGTAAGCGTCGCTTACATCATGCCGCCCATGTCGGGCATTCCGCCAGGCATGCCGCCGCCAGCTGGGCCGTCTTCCGCGGGCAATTCGCTAACCATGGCTTCGGTGGTGATCATCAGACCCGCCACGCTTGATGCCGCCTGCAGCGCAGTACGAGTCACCTTGGCGGGGTCCAAAATACCCATGGCCAACATGTCACCGTATTCGCCGGTGGCCGCGTTATAGCCGTCATTGCCAGACAGAGCGGAGACTTTGTCCAGAACAACCGCGCCTTCAACACCAGCGTTGGTCGCAATCTGACGCAATGGCGCGCTCATGGCGCGAACGGCCAAGGCGATGCCGACGTTTTGATCTTCGTTATCACCCACCGTCGCCTCTGCTGCCGCAATCGCCCGAACCAGTGTCACACCGCCACCAGGAACCACGCCTTCTTCGACTGCCGCGCGTGTGGAGTGCAGCGCGTCTTCAACGCGGGCTTTCTTCTCTTTCATTTCCACTTCGGTTGGCGCGCCAACCTTGATCACGGCAACACCACCAGCCAGCTTGGCCAAACGCTCTTGCAGCTTTTCGCGATCGTAGTCGGATGATGTGTCTTCAATTTCCTGACGGATCTGCTTGATGCGACCTGAAATATCGTCTTTCTCACCAGCACCATCGACAATCGTGGTGTTCTCTTTCGTGGAAGACACGCGCTTCGCAGTACCCAAGTCTTCCAAAGTCGCGCCTTCCAGGGTCAGGCCTACTTCTTCAGAAATGACGGTGGCACCGGTCAAAATTGCGATGTCTTGCAACATCGCTTTGCGGCGATCACCAAAACCGGGGGCCTTAGCTGCAGCCACTTTCACGATACCGCGCATGTTGTTCACAACGAGAGTAGCCAATGCTTCGCCTTCGATGTCTTCTGCGATAACAACCAACGGACGACCGGCCTTGGCAACGTTTTCCAATACGGGTAGCAGATCGCGAATGTTTGAGATCTTCTTGTCGCACAACAGAATGAAAGGATCATCGTGCTCCGCGGCCATGTTGTCTTGGTTATTGATGAAGTAAGGGGACAGATAACCGCGGTCACACTGCATGCCTTCAACGACGTCAAGCTCGTTTTCTAGACCAGAGCCCTCTTCAACGGTGATCACGCCTTCTTTGCCGACCTTTTCCATTGCTTCCGCAATAATTTCTCCAACAGCGGTGTCGCTGTTTGCAGAGATCGTGCCTACCTGAGCGATGGCCTTTGAATCTTCACATGGGGTAGCCAAGCCTTGAATGTGTTGTACAGCCGAGGCAAAAGCTTTGTCTATGCCACGCTTGAGGTCCATCGGGTTCATGCCCGCGGCAACAGACTTCAGACCCTCCTGCAAAATTGCTTGGGCCAGCACCGTGGCTGTGGTAGTGCCATCACCGGCCTCATCAGAGGTCTGGCTCGCAACAGTCTTCACCATCTGCGCGCCCATGTTTTGGAACTTATCTTTCAGCTCGATTTCTTTTGCTACTGATACTCCGTCCTTGGTTACCGTCGGCGAACCAAAGGCTTTATCTAAAACCACATTTCGGCCCTTAGGACCCAGGGTCACCTTGACCGCATTCGCTAGGACATTAACGCCTTCCAGCATTTCAATGCGGGCATCATCTCCAAATTTTACGTCTTTAGCGCTCATCGCTTAATTCCTCTTAATCGTGTCTGACTCTTATTCGTATCGTTTTGGTGAAGGTCTACCCTTCCAAAACGCCGAAAATTTCGCTTTCGCTCAGGATCAGCAGTTCTTCACCGTCAATCTTTACGGTGCTGCCCGCGTACTGACCGAAGATGATCTTGTCACCAACTTTTACGTCGAGTGCCCGCACATCACCACTGTCCGTAGCCTTGCCTGGCCCTGCAGCAAGGATTTCCCCTTGTGAAGGCTTCTCTGTCGCAGAATCGGGAAGAACGATGCCACCGGCGCTGGTGGTTTCTTCTTCCAACCGGCGCACAACGACTCGGTCGTGTAAGGGTCGAATATTCATGAACTTTGGTCTCCCAGTTACTCCAATTTAAATGCGTTTTCTCATGCCCGGGCTGATTCTTTGTTTACTGAGTATTCCCAGAACCAGCGCCTCAACCGGCAGATTAACGCGTTAGCACTCACACCATAAGAGTGCTAGCGCGAGTGCATAATAGAGGCGACACTCGTGTTTTCAAGACCTTCAGTATGGAATCAGGCAAATTTTTGCGGTTTTTCGCATCAACGTCGAAGACGGTTAGATGAAGCGTCCATCAGTCGTCCTTGCGCTGATATTCACCCTCTAGGGTTCGCGGCTTGTCTGCGTGCCCGGAATGGTTCGCCGAAGTCTGCTGATGGGTGTTTCCCGGTCCCTGGAAACCGTGCGTTTGCACCCGGGCCAGCATCATGTGTGCGATCACCAATCGGGTCGGCGGGAAAAGGATCAAAAAACCGATGGCATCGGTGACGAACCCTGGCGTAATCATCAATGCACCGGCTACCGCCAGCAACAACCCTTCGGCGACTTCTTGCGCAGGCATATGGCCCGAACGCAGTTTTTGCATGCCGCGCATTAACGTTTCCAGTCCTTGATACCTCAGCAGGGTGACGCCAATCACAGCGGTCAACATCACCAATCCGATGGTGGGCAGGGCATCGATGTAGCCAGCTACGGTGATAAGCAGATACATTTCAATAATGGGCATAGCAAAAAACAAGAGTAACCAGGGCATAAGCAAAAGCTCGGTCGGCGTTGCTTTGAAATCTGAGGGCAAATCCAGCGCAATTCCAGGCTCGTCCATCGATGTGCCTGAAGAACTGTCAAAAGCGGAGCGCATTTGGCAGATTGTCGCCAGCATACCCAGCGGCCAGGTGGCGAGCTACGGACAAATCGCCACACTCGCAGGGCTTCCGGGATATGCTCGTTTTGTTGGCACGACGCTCGGAAAACTGCCACAGAATACGTCCTTACCTTGGCACCGTGTGGTCAACGCCTCGCTGCACATCGCGCCTCGAAATAGCGATCGTATGAGAGAGCAAAAACGGCGACTGCGGCAGGAGGGCGTTACGTTCACAGGAGACCGGGTCATCCGAGCCTGTCACTGGCAAACCTAGCTTTGAGGTTCGTACTTAGCGTTAAACGGGGCTACCCAGAACAACAGCAGCAGTCCAGGAATGGCCAGTAGGGTGCTGAGATAAAAAAAACTGGTCCAGCCGATGCTATCGACAATCAGGCCGCTGAAGCTAGACGACACCACCCGTGGCAGCGAGGCGAGGGCGGTAAAGAGCGCGAACTGGGTTGCCACGGCTAGACGGGACGTTTCTCTGGCGATAAACGCCACTGAAGCTGAAGTACCCATGCCAACACCCACATACTCACCGGCGATCACCGCACCAAGTACCCAGGGATCACTGCCCGCAAGGGAAAGCCAAACAAAGCCCAAAATTGTGACCATTTGCACCACGCCGAATATCCACAGCGACCGATTGATACCAATGGCGGCGACCACAAAGGCACCAATCACGCTGCCAACAATGACCGCCCAAAGCGACACTCCTTTCGCGACCAGTCCGATCGTTTCCGGACTAAAGCCCATGTCTAGATAGAAAGGTGTCGCCAAGGCCGTGGCCATGTTGTCACCCAACTTATAGAACACCATGAACGCAAGTACCGCCAGTGCTGGCCCTAGTGCCCGACGTTGAAAAAACTCTTGAAAGGGTATAACTGTGGCCTGCCACAGGCTCTGGGGAGGGCTATCGGAACTTTGAGGCTCTCCAATCATAAGCGCCAAGGCCACACCGACACTCATGAAGGCTGCCATGATCATAAAATTAAGATCCCAGCCAATGCTGCCGGCGAGAATCATTCCCAAGGTCCCGGGCACGAGACCGGCGATACGGTAGGCTTGGACATGCACCGTATTGCCCATGGCGAGTTCCCCGTCGGTATGCAGAATTTCCCGCCGGTAGGCATCCAGCACGATGTCCTGAGTGGCGCTGAACACAGCCAAACCGATAGAGATGACCACAATCGCGGTCATCGCATCTGAGGGTCGCCAAAAGCCCAATGACCCAATGAGCAGGATCAAGGCGATTTGGGTCAGCAGCATCCAGCTCCGACGCCGGCCCAGACCCGTCAGCGGAAAGCGTTCGACCACGGGTGCCCAAAGAAACTTGAGCACATAGGGGTACTGCACCGCGGTGAAAAACCCGATGGCCGTCAGAGACACACCCTCAAGACGCAACCACGCTGGGATCAATTGCATAATAATGAACAGGGGCAGACCCGAGGCAAAGCCTGTAGCCATACAGATCACCATGCGACGATCCATTAAGATGCGTCGTATGGAACCGATAGCATTCATCGAAGGCTCTCTATAAATCGGATCTGACACCGCATGCGCAGACCGCTGGGATCAATCACGAAAGTTGTTGTACTGCAGTGGAATGTTTAAGTCGCTTGCCTTGAGCGCAGCCATGGCCTGTTGCAGATCATCCCGCTTCTTCCCGGTCACCCGCACTTTATCGCCGTTAATTTGGCTCTGGATCTTTAGCTTGGACTCTTTCAACACCTTGGTGACCAAGCGTGCGTTGTCCTTATCCAACCCCTGAGCCATGGTCAATCGCTGACGCTTTACCTTGCCGGCACCTTCTACGTCGCCAGACACCAGAGATCGGCTATCGACGTTTCGGCTGGCCATTTTGCTGCGCAAAAT
>JAACDS010000409.1 GCA_009936895.1 Pseudomonadota bacterium | reverse complement strand
GGGACCTTCACCATGCGCAGCGCGGGCTGTGTCATTAACGACTACGCCGACAGAAACGTAGACGGTGCCGTCAAACGCACCAAGGATCGCCCGCTGGTTACCGGCGCAATCAACGAGCAGCAGGCGCTGCGCCTGTTCATCGGTTTGGTGGCGGGCTCAGGGGTCTTGATTCTATTCTTGAACACCACAACCCAGCTGCTCGCTGTCGTGGGGTTGGGACTGGCGGTCATTTACCCCTTTATGAAACGCCATACCCATCTGCCTCAAGTCGTACTCGGAGCAGCGTTCAGCTGGGGCATACTGATGGCATGGTCTGCGCAAGGATTGGGTGTGCCACGCGAGGCCGGGCTGCTCTTCGTTGGTTCATTGTTCTGGATCGTCGCCTACGACACCGAGTACGCCATGGTCGACCGCGACGACGATCTCATCGTTGGCATCAAGAGTACGGCAATTTTATTCGGCGACTTGGATCGGCTCATGATCTGCGTGCTGCAAAGCCTAGCCTTGGGCACTTGGTTTCTCTTGGGGGTCAGTCTGGATTACCAGAACGCGTTCTTCATCGGACTCATCGTTGCCACCGGCCTCTTTGCCTACCAGCAATACCTGATTCGCGACCGCAGTCGTGAAGGCTGCTTTGCCGCTTTCAGGAGCAATATTTGGGTTGGCGTCGCCTTGCTCACGTCCACGCTGCTCGAAGTGGCGCTGGGGTAGGGCGGATGACATTCCTTCATTTGCTCACAAAACTGAGCACGCTTACCCACGCGATGGTGCGTCCGCTGCGTTGGTTGGCTCTCTTTATGGTTCTGCTGACCTTTGCCATCGTGATTCTCCGTTACGCCTTAAACTCCGGCGGGATACTTCTGCAGGAAGGCGTCATGTACTTACATGGCGCATTCTTTATGCTGGCCATCGCCCTTGGTATGGGTGAGAACACCCATGTGCGGGTTGACATTTTATACAGCCGTCTCACCCCGGATCAGCAAGGGTGGATCGACCTGGCAGGCCACCTACTTTTTCTGTTACCGGTCGCTGGTTTCATGGTCTGGATCAGTCTGTCCTATGTCGGCAATAGTTGGCAGATTCTGGAGGGCTCGGCGGAAGTCGGCGGTATCCCGGCGGTATTCCTGCTCAAAACTCTGATTCCTCTGACCGGCGTGCTGCTGATCTTTCAAGGAATTGCCGGCATTGCATCCATCTTACTGGCGAAGTACCAAGCATGAATCTGACACCCTTGGCTCTATTTGCGGTGGCTTTTGCCGCGCTGCTGGCCGGTTATCCGGTCGCGCTTACCCTGGCCGGCGTGGCCTTGATCTTTGCCTTTGTGGGCACTCTGACTGGTGCGTTTAATCCCGCAGACCTGGGCTTCGCCGCGGGCAGACTGTTCGGCATCATCACCAATCAAACCCTGATTGCCGTGCCACTGTTCGTCTTTATGGGTGTCTTGCTCGAAAAGACCCGCATTGCCGAAGACCTGCTATCTAACTTATCTAATCTGTTAGGGCGGTACCGGGGCGGCTTGGCCATCACCGTAATTCTGGTGGGCATGCTCATGGCCGCCAGCACCGGCATTGTCGGGGCTACCGTGGTCACCATGGGGTTGATGTCACTGCCCATCATGCTTCAGCGCGGCTATCCCGCCAGTTTGGCTACGGGCACTATATGCGCCACTGGCACCTTAGGGCAGATCATTCCGCCGTCTATCGCCCTCGTGCTATTGGGCGACGTGCTGTCCAACGGCTATCAGCAAGCCCAACTGAGTATGGGAATTTTTGCCCCTAAGTCGATTTCTGTCGGTGACCTGTTTGCCGGCGCGATCATTCCAGGATTGTGTTTGGTGGGCCTGTATTTGGGATACATATTAGTGCGGGTCATCATCGCGCCACAGTCCATGCCGCCTGCCGAACGCACCGAAGACGTAGCCTTGGCCCCGGTATTGCGCGCTTTGGCACCGCCGCTACTTCTGATCGTCGCAGTGCTGGGCTCGATTTTAGGTGGCTATGCGACCCCAACAGAGGCCGCCGGCGTGGGCGCCTTCGGCGCGGTACTGTTGGGCCTAACCTACGGGCGTATCAACCAACAGATATTATCTGAGGTAGGTAGCGCGACGCTGTCCACTACCGGCATGGTGTTTTTCATTCTCGTGGGTGCGTCGATCTTTTCCTTAGTGTTTCGCGGCTACGGCGGCGATGAAATGGTGCAAGCACTGTTTGCTCAAATGCCCGGTGGTATGTGGGGGGCCTTGGGTATCGTGATGCTGGTGATCTTCTTGCTGGGTTTCATTCTCGACTTTATTGAGATTACCTTCGTGGTTGTGCCCATCGTCGGGCCGGTACTGATGGCCATGGGCGTTGATCCGATCTGGCTGGGTGTGCTGATTGCGGTCAATCTACAAACATCATTTTTGACGCCGCCCTTCGGTTTCGCTCTGTTCTATTTGCGCGGTGTCGCACCGCCACAGGTCACTACTGGCGAGATTTATCGTGGTGTACTGCCCTTTATCGCTCTCCAGCTTGCGCTGCTT
>JAACDS010000073.1 GCA_009936895.1 Pseudomonadota bacterium | reverse complement strand
TGGCGGCCAACAGAGAAGGGTTTGCTGATCGGTATCAAACAGGACCCTGTTCATCGATGGCTGGCATTTGAAGAGAAAAACCGAAACGAGAATGAAATTAAACGTCTGCTCTACGTGGCCTGCACCCGGGCGGAGCAAAGCCTTTGGTTGAGCAGCGCCTCCCAAGCCGGGCAGCGGACAGGATTGGCAGAACATCTGCCGTCTATGGATACGATGTGCTCCTCTGAGCACTTGGGGCCCGCCACGCCCGCCCCAAGCAAGGACACGGTTGCGAAAAATCGCCAAGGCCAATTAATCCACCTGCCCTGGGACTACCGCTGGGAGCATCCTGCAACGACGGAAGCAGCGGATGCCGCGGACATAGGACCGGATCGTGAGAGCACCGCCAATGAAACCGCGGCAGACACAACCGAAGCGGACCAGCGCTCTAACCGTTTCAATTTGTCGTTGGGAAATCTCGTGCATCTGGCCCTCGCCCACATCGGAGACGGTTTTCGGTTGCAAAAGCCTTTCAATCAAAAGCTGCTAGAGGCCGCCATGCAGCAGTGGCTGCCAACTCTGGACGCGACCCCGGATCAATGGCCTGACGTCATGGCCACTGCCTTGGCGCATGTGACAAGAACCCTCAACGATTCCGTGGGCCAATGGCTGCTGCGACCGCACCTCCATGGGCGCTTCGAGTGGCCGGTAACCGCTGTGATCAACTCGGCGCCAAAACGCTATGTAATTGATCGCCTGTTCCTGAGCGACGACGTCTGGTGGATCGTAGACTTCAAAACCAGTGCGCCCGCCAGTGGCGTCACGATTGGCCACTTTGTGGCGGAAGAAAGCCTGCGCTACCGGGGGCAATTGGGACAGTACAAAGCGGTTTTGGAAACCCTTGTCGAAGAACAACCTGAGGGTTTCGCGGTCGCAGCAACCCCAAAATTACCCATCAAAACCGCACTGTATTTCACCGCCCTCAGCAAGCTTGAAGCAATCAATTAGCTCCGTACCGATTGCTTTTCCGAGACGGGGGTTTACCATGCGCGGCCAAACCAAACACCGTTGGCAGCACAATGTGGCCCGGGGTAAAGGAGAGACCTGTGCAACTCGAAAACTTGAATGTCGAGCAACAAGAAGTATTAATCACGCCTGAGCAGCTCAAAGCTAGGTTGCCGGTCAGCGAAGACGTGCGCGAAGCCGTCAACGGCTATCGGGAGATCGTTCGCAACATCGTAGACCGCAAAGATCCGCGCCTTTTGGTCGTCGTGGGGCCCTGCTCTATCCATGACGTCGATGCAGCCAAAGAATACGCCCAGCGATTGAAAGGTCTGGCCGATGACGTCGCAGATCAGATTTTCGTCGTGATGCGCGCCTATTTCGAAAAGCCTAGGAGTACCGTCGGCTGGAAAGGGCTGATCAATGACCCCCACTTAGACGATAGCTTCAAAGTCGCTGAGGGTTTACACATTGGGCGTCAGCTGTTGCTCGAGCTGTCGCAAATGCGCTTGCCTCTTGCGACCGAGGCGCTGGACCCCATCACCCCTCAATACATGCAAGACCTAATTTCCTGGTCTGCGATTGGTGCCCGCACCACCGAGTCTCAGACTCACCGTGAAATGGCATCAGGCCTGAGCTGTCCCGTCGGTTTCAAAAACGGTACCGATGGGTCTCTGGGGGTCGCCATCAATGCATTGGAATCCGTGGCGAGCCCGCACCGCTTTTTGGGTATCAGCCCTACCGGACAGGTCAGCGTGATTCAAACAAAGGGGAATGCACACGGCCACGTGGTCCTGCGAGGCGGCAGCAGTGGTCCCAATTATACCCCAGAGCATATTCAGGCTTGCGAGTCCGCGCTGGAAAAACTGGGGCTAACCCAATCCATCATGGTGGATTGTTCCCACGCAAACTCCAACAAAGATCACCGACAGCAACGCAACGTCGTGGATTCTGTCACCCAGCAGATTGCGGCGGGAAACCGTTCAATTACGGGCTTGATGATTGAGAGTCACCTGCACGAAGGTAACCAAAGTATCAACAACCCGGATGGGCTGAGCTATGGCGTGTCTATTACGGATGCGTGCATCAATTGGGATGAGACCGATTCGCTGCTGCGCCAGCTAGCGGAGCAACTGGCAGCACGGCCTAGCTGAAGCTTCGCTGCAGACGGTTTGAGCGACGGCTTCTCCGTTCGCGAAAGCCCCGGTGCCAGCCACGTCAGCTGGCTAGCCCGTGATCAAGAATAGTAGGCGTTTTCCGTTACGCTGTGATCGGTCATATCTTTCACCGCGCTCAACTCTGGGACCCGTTCTAACAGCGTGGTTTCCACACTGCCCTTCAGAGTCAGGTCCACTGCGGAACATCCTTGGCAGCCGCCGCCAAATTGTAGGACCGCTTCGGACTCCGGCGTTACTTCGACCAAAGACACAACCCCGCCATGGGCGGCAAGACCGGGGTTAATTTCGTTGTACAGCACGTAATTGATGCGATCTTCAATCGGTGCATCTGGACCCACCTTTGGCACTCGAGAGTTGGGTGCCTTGATGGTCAGCTGACCGCCCATTTGGTCCTCTTGATAATCCACTTCTGCGTCTTCCAAATAGGGTTCGCTGCGCCCTTCAAACCACGCACGAAATCCTTCGTATTCCACAGCAATATCACCTTCTTGTTCCTCACCCGGGCGGCAGTAAGCGATGCAAGTTTCGGCCTGGGGTGTACCCGGTTGGGCGACAAAAATACGAATACTCACGCCTTCGTCTTCTTGCTTGCCCAACAGCCCGTGCAAGTAGGTTTGCGCACTGGCGGAAATTTCGATCATATTCAACCCTTAGAACAACATTCGGTTTTCAGGCTCCGAATCATACTACATCGCGCAGGCCATCATCACAGAACATCTAATGCTATCGATGTACCAGACCATCATGAGTAAATCTCAAGGGCTTTGATCAGGAGATGATTTGTTCTCACGGCCTGTCACCCATAGAGTGAACGCCGATTCGCGTCAGACCACCCGTTCATACCAGCAAGCAAGGTATTTATGCCCATTCAAGCAATATCGCACCATCAAAGGCCCACGCGACAAACATTCATTGATTTGATGAGCCAACGTATTCTGGTGCTCGACGGTGCCTATGGCAGTGCGTTCCAAGGGTATGCATTGTCTGAGGAGGCATTTCGCGGCACGCAGTACGCGGATCACGACCACCCATTGCAGGGCAATCATGACATCCTAAACATCACCCAGCCCGGCGTCGTCGCAGAGGTACATGAGGGCTATCTAGCGGCGGGGTGTGACATCATCAGCACCAATACGTTCAATGCCACGGCCATCGCTCAGGACGACTTTGGCACCCAGAACGTTTGCTTCGACATAAATAAACACGCCGCAGCCATCGCCCGACAATGTGCTGACGCCTACTCCACGGCAGACAAACCCAAATTCGTCGCCGGCAGCATCGGCCCGACAAATCGCACGGCCAGCATATCACCAGACGTCAACCGGCCGGAGTTTCGCAACGTTGATTTCGACCAACTGTGCGATGCTTATGTGGAAGCAGCCCAAGGCCTGATCGCCGGCGGTGTCGACTTATTCCTCATTGAAACGGTATTCGACACCCTTAACGCCAAGGCGGCGATCGCGGCATTGCACCGCATCAACGATACTCTTGACGCACCCTACCCGTTAATCATCTCTGGCACCATCACTGACGCCAGTGGTCGCACGCTGTCAGGACAAACCTGCGAGGCTTTTCTTTACTCGGTAGAATATGCAGAACCCATTGCCGTAGGCCTGAATTGCGCTCTGGGAGCAGAACAACTCAGGCCCTATATCGAGGAACTCTCGCGCCTGAATCACGGCGGAATCAGTGCGCACCCTAACGCAGGCTTGCCGGATGCTTTCGGCGAATACACCCAAACCGCTGAACAAATGGCTGCGCTTATTTCAGAGTTTGCCAAAGCGGGAAGGCTCAATATCGTCGGGGGCTGCTGTGGCACCGGTCCAGATCACATCAAGGCCATCGCCGAGGCGGTGAATGGCCTACCACCGCGAGCGTTGCCGCCGCCCGCTCTCGTGACTGACCAACCAACCACAAGCGACGAATCAGCCGCAGACGTAGGACCGTTTAAGGCGGCCTTAACACTTGCTGGGCTGGAACCGCTGAAACTCGCAGCGGATTCGTTGTTTGTCAATGTGGGCGAGCGCACGAACGTCACCGGCTCGGCAAAATTTGCGCGTTTGATCCGAGAGAACCAGTTCACAGAAGCCCTAGATGTCGCGCGCCAGCAAGTGGACAACGGCGCACAAATCATCGACATCAACATGGATGAAGGCATGCTGGATGGCGTCGCGGCTATGCAGCATTTTCTTAAGCTCATTGCCACCGAGCCTGACATCTCCCGGGTGCCCATCATGATCGATTCCAGCAAGTGGGAGATTATCGAAGCGGGATTAAAATGCGTCCAAGGCAAGGCCATCGTCAACTCGATCAGCCTAAAAGAGGGTGAGGCTGCGTTTATCCAAGTAGCAAAACGCTGCAAATCCTATGGCGCGGCTGTGGTGGTTATGGCGTTCGATGAGGACGGTCAAGCCGATACCTTTCGGCGCAAAATAGACATCTGTAAACGCAGTTACGACCTACTCACTTCCCAAGTGGGCATCAAGCCAAGCGATATCATTTTCGATCCCAACATTTTCGCCATTGGTACAGGCATTGAGGAACACAGCAACTACGCGGTAGATTTCATTGACGCGGTTTCTTGGATTCACGCCCACCTACCCGGGGTGAGTACGTCCGGGGGACTGAGCAATGTCTCTTTCGCCTTTCGCGGCAACAACCTCGTTCGAGAAGCGATCCATACGGTATTCCTTTATCACGCCATTCGCGCCGGACTAACCATGGCCATCGTCAATGCAGGCCAACTGGGTATCTACGACGATTTACCGGAAGAACTGCGTCAGGCAGCAGAGGATCTGGTACTGAATCGTCGAGAAGACGCCACCGAACGGCTGCTTGACTTAGCCCAGACATACAGCGGCGACTCCCAAACTAAGGTAGTGCAGACCGAAGCATGGCGCGAGCTTCCGGTTCAACAGCGGCTCACACATGCCTTGGTTCAGGGCATCAACAGTCATGTTGTCGAAGACACGGAAGCGGCCAGACAAGTAGCAGACCACCCCCTAGACGTTATTGAAGGCCCGCTGATGGACGGTATGGGCGTGGTTGGTGATCTTTTCTCTACCGGCAAAATGTTTCTGCCTCAGGTGGTGAAAAGCGCACGAGTGATGAAACAGGCTGTGGCGCACCTCGTGCCGTTTATTGAAGCAGAAAAAGCAAATCAACCCGATGCCGTGCAGCGCAACAAGGGCAAAATCGTTCTTGCGACAGTTAAGGGTGACGTTCACGACATCGGCAAAAACATTGTCGGCGTTGTGCTGCAATGCAACAACTACGAGATCATCGATCTGGGTGTGATGGTGCCAGCAGAGAAAATTCTGCAAACCGCAATTGCTGAAGGCGCGGATGCTATTGGCCTGTCCGGTTTGATCACGCCATCGCTGGATGAAATGGTCAACGTCGCTCGCGAAATGCAGCGCCTAGACCTGAAGATTCCCTTATTGATCGGCGGGGCAACAACAAGCAAGGCCCACACAGCGGCAAAAATCGCGCCGGCGTATAGCAACCGAGCCACGGTGTACGTCAGTGACGCATCAAGAGCAGTGGGCGTTGCCGCCAAACTTTTGGCGCCAGAGAAAAACTATCAGGACTACGCATCAACGATTTCCGCCGAATACGCGCTGATTAAGAATCGAGTGGAAGCACGGCGAGAAAAGCGTGCTTTTTTGACGTTGGATGCTGCACGAGCCAATCCGCTGGCCTTTGCATGGGATACCTACAACCCACCAAAACCCAATACGACCAAGGTTCAGATTGTTGAACCAAGCCTCAACGAGTTGGTGCCGTATATCGACTGGTCGCCTTACTTCATGACGTGGGAATTGGCGGGAAAGTTCCCGCAGATTCTGGAGGATGAGGTAGTGGGCGAAGCGGCAACCTCATTATGGCAGGACACCCAAGAACGGCTTGCCTGGTTGATCGGGGATGGCCGCCTCCAGGCCAAGGGCGTCGTGGGAATTTGGCCCGCGAACCGGCTCGGCGCCGACGATATCCGGCTTGACACTTCACAGAGCCGAGATATTCCGCTAGCGGATCTTTATCACCTGCGTCAGCAAGCCCCCAAACCAGACGATTTGAGTCCAAACCTTTGTCTGGCCGACTACGTGGCACCCGCCGGTATCGAGGACTACGTCGGCGGATTTGCGGTCACCAGCGGGCTCAACCTCGAGTCGATTCTCGAGGATGTTCCTAACGATGATTTCAACCAAATCATGATCAAGGCGCTAGCTGACCGTTTTGCTGAAGCCTTTGCCGAGTTTCTTCATGAGAGAGTTCGCCGAGAATTTTGGGGTTATGCTGCCGACGAAGAGATGGATAAAGACGCATTGATTAAAGAGCGATATCAAGGCATCCGACCCGCCCCGGGCTACCCGGCTTGCCCAGAACACAGTGAGAAAGAGACATTGTTTGAACTGCTAAATGCCACCCAAAACACAGGCATCTCATTAACGGAAAGCGCCAAGCTCAACACTGGTTGAGGGTCACGCCCGCGCCGTCATGCCTCGCCAACCCACACAACAAGGCCGGATAAGGTCCTGCTGGGTGGGCCC
>JAACDS010000408.1 GCA_009936895.1 Pseudomonadota bacterium | reverse complement strand
GACGAGTGCTCAGGCCCTGCCCCTTCGAAGCCATGGGGCAACAGCATGGTTAATCCACACAGGCGAGCCCACTTGGTTTCACCCGAGCTAATGAACTGATCAATAACGACCTGCGCACCATTGGCAAAGTCACCAAATTGAGCTTCCCAAACCACAAGGGTACCGGGCGTCGTGGTCGCATAGCCGTATTCAAAAGCGAGCACGGCCTCTTCAGATAGCAGTGAGTCGTAAAGATCAAAGGTGACGTCCTCGCGAAGCCGATTCAAAGGAATCAAACGCGAGCCGTCTTTCTGATTGTGCAGAGCGGCGTGCCGATGGGAGAACGTGCCCACACCCACGTCTTGGCCCGTTAGCCGCACTGGATAACCCTGATCGACTAGCGTCGCGTAGGCCATAACCTCCGCCATGCCCCAGTTAACCGACATCGCGCCTGCGGCCATACGATGGCGATCTTCCAAAATTTTACTCACCTGCCGATGCAGGACAAAGCCGTCAGGCAGGCTTTCCATGCGAGTGGACAGCTCTTGAAAAGCTGTGTTGTCAAAACGGGTGTCTGCCGGCGCATCCAAACTTGAACCCAGATACGGCGCCCAGTCGACAAACAGCTTGGTGTCCGGCTCGTGCACCAGATCCAGCGCCACACTCTCACCAGACTCCAATCGTGTGCGATAACGTTCGGTCATCGCGTCGATCGCGTCCGTCTGCACAATCCCGTCAGCTACCATCTTGTCACTGAACGCCGCGCACACGGTATTTTGCCCACGGATCTTCTGATACATCAGTGGCTGGGTCTTCATGGGCTCTTCCGCTTCATTGTGACCTCGACGGCGATAACAGATCAGATCGATCACCACGTCTTTGCGGAATTCCATGCGATAGTCGGCGGCCAGCTGCGTCGCAAAAATAACGGCTTCTGGGTCATCGCCGTTTACGTGCAGAATCGGCGCCTGAATCATCTTCGCCACCTCGGTACAGTACTCGGTGGACCGGGCGTCTATCTGCTTGTGCGTGGTAAATCCGATCTGGTTATTTACGATGATGTGAACACTGCCGCCGGTTTTAAAGCCGCGGGTTTGTGACATCTGGAAGGTTTCCATCACTACGCCCTGACCCGCAAACGCGGCATCGCCATGAATGATGATCGGAGCGACCAAGTCTCCGGCGTAGTCTTTACGACGATCTTGGCGCGCGCGCACAGAGCCTCCTGCCACTGGCGCAACGATCTCCAAATGCGAGGGATTGAACGACAGCGCTAGGTGCATCTCGCCACCCGGGGTCATCACATTGGATGAAAAGCCCTGATGGTACTTGACGTCTCCAGAGCCGTTTTCACTTTGTACCCGACCGTCAAATTCGTCGAACAACTCGCCCGGATTTTTGCCCAGCACGTTTACCAAAACATTGAGGCGACCCCGGTGTGCCATGGCAATCACCGATTCGCGAACCCCGTGAGTGCCAAGACGCTGCAGCAGCTCGTGCAGCATGGGAATCAGGCTTTCGCCACCCTCAAGACCAAACCGCTTGGTGCCTGGGTACCGTCGATGCAGATACTTTTCTAGTCCTTCGGCAGCGATCAAGCGTTCGAGAATGCGCTGCTTTTGATTCTCGTCAAACTGAGGCTTGCCTCGCGCACTCTCTAGGCGCTGCTGCACCCAAAGCTGCTCACGGGCATCCACAATATGCATGTATTCAGCGCCAATGGAACCACAATAGGTGCTCTCAAGGGCGTCGACCAAATCTCTGAGCTTGGCAGCCCCGTCGCCATAGTGGAATGTGCCGGTCTGAAAGGTTTCATCCAGACTGGCTGGCGACAAATTGTGGTAAGCCAGATCCAGCACCGGCATGTGAGGACGTTCCATCATACCCAAGGGATCGATGTCGGCGCGCTTGTGGCCCCGGTGGCGATAAGCCGCCACTAAATCTTGTACCCGCATCTGCTGGGTTTCATGGGCACTGGAAATTTCGGTGGAGACTTTCTCGGGGCGCGCCTTGAGCCGATTTCGGCCAAGGCGCTCGAAGTGCTGAATGACCTCGGAGTGAGGGGTGTCTGGGCCAATGGTGCTTTCAACAGTCGGCAACGTATCGAAGTAGCTGCGCCAAACCTCAGGAACCGCGCTGGGATCCTGCAGGTACTCTTCGTACAGGGCTTCGATGTAGGCGGCGTTTGGTCCACCCAGGTGAGAGCTGCGCAGCATGCGCTGCATGAATCCTTCGGTCACCGTATTCCTCTTTTGTTACTGCAGAGCGCGTTTTGGCATTCGCGCGCTTTGTTGTGTTACTCGCTCGCTCTTATGCTGCCCCCGCGTGCTCTCGTTAGTGCCCACACGCACGGGTCGATGCTTTACTGACTGTTTCGATGCACAAGCGTTGGGCGACTACATCTGCCCTTGGGTCTCGCTGGGTGGGGTTTCGTTCGCTCGTTTACCGTGAGTCCACCGAGATTTTCAGGAGCTTGAATTCTCGGCCTTCGCGGCGGCATTGCCAAGGTCTTTGAGCAGAATAATCGACTAAAAGGCCGCTCGGAGCGGCGGCCTGACTGGATTTGGGCATCGCCCGGGGGGAATTTAGCGAATTCGCTAAGTTCCCTGCTGCATCAGCATGGTTCGGATCTTGCCGATCGCCCGAGTTGGATTGAGTCCCTTAGGGCAAACGCTGACGCAGTTCATGATGCCTCTGCAGCGAAAGACGCTGAAGGGGTCATCCAAATTGGCCAGCCGTTCCTCGGTGTCCGTATCCCGCGTATCCGCCAAGAAGCGATAAGCCTGTAACAAGCCGGCTGGGCCGATGAACTTATCAGGGTTCCACCAAAATGACGGACACGACGTGGAGCAGCAAGCGCACAAGATGCACTCGTACAATCCGTCAAGCTTCTCCCTGTCTTCCGGGCTCTGTAGCCGCTCTTGGGCAGGAGGTGCTTCTTTGTTCACCAGGTAGGGCTGTACCTTGGCGTACTGATTGTAAAACTGGCTCATGTCGACAACGAGGTCGCGCACGACGGGAAGCCCGGGCAGCGGGCGCAGCACGAGCTTGTTGCGCTTAACCACTTCCGATACCGGCGTGATGCACGCCAGGCCGTTCTTGCCGTTCATGTTGACGCCATCGGAACCGCAGACGCCTTCTCGACAGCTGCGACGGAAGCTCAAGGTTGGGTCCACATCTTTCATCATGTGCAAAACGTCTAGAACCATCAAATCCCTGCCTTCGGGCAGTTCCACTTCTACATCGCGCATCACTGGCACTTCGTCCAGATCCGGGTTGTAGCGATAAACACTTACTTGCATAACAGTCGACCTAAATTTTCGTTAATACGTTAAAAATCAGTGTGTTGAGCCTAGTAAACCCGTTCCTGAGGCTCAAAGGCTTCCATGGTGCGGGGCGCAAAATTCACGTCTCGCTTACCCACACGCTTGTCCTCAGGGAAGTACATGGAATGACACAGCCAGTTCTCGTCATCACGGGTTTGGTAGTCGTCACGTGCATGGGCGCCCCGACTTTCTTTTCTGCCCTCGGCGGTAATCGCCGTGGCTTCGGCCACCTCCAACAAGTTGTCCAGCTCGAGCGCCTCCAAACGGGCGGTGTTAAACGCTGACGACTTGTCCGGCATGTCTGCATTGGAGATCCGTTCGCGCAGATCTGCCAGCTGCTTGATACCTTCCTGCATATTCTTTTCGGTGCGGAACACGCCGAAGCTGTTCTGCATCGTGGTCTGAAGCTCTTTCTTCAGATCGTAAATTGACTCGCCGCCACTGGATTCATTCCAGCGATTGAGGCGCTCCATGGACGCCTCAATATCGGATTCGCTTGCCTCGCGATAAGAAACGCCTTGTCGCATAACCTGCTCAATGTGCAAACCTGCCGCGCGACCGAACACCACCAGGTCCAACAACGAGTTTCCGCCCAAGCGGTTGGCGCCGTGGACTGAGACACAAGCGGCTTCGCCAGCTGCGTACAAACCTTCCACCGCGACATCTTGACCCGCAGCGTCTTGCGTAAGAGCTTGCCCACTTACCTGGGTTGGAATGCCGCCCATCATGTAGTGACATGTTGGAACGACTGGGATCGGCTCTTTGACCGGGTCAACGTGGGCAAAGGTCCGTGACAGCTCCAAAATACCTGGCAAGCGGCTATTCAGCACTTCCTCGCCCAAGTGGTCTAGCTTCAGTTTGACGTGATCCCCATCGGGACCGCAGCCTCTGCCTTCAATGATCTCGATCACCATCGCACGCGCAACCACGTCTCGGCCGGCTAGATCCTTGGCTGACGGCGCGTAACGCTCCATGAACCGCTCGCCGTCCTTATTGATGAGGTATCCGCCCTCACCGCGACAACCCTCGGTGACCAATGTACCTGCACCGGCAATACCGGTTGGGTGAAATTGCCACATTTCGATGTCTTGTACCGGAACGCCTGCGCGCAGAGCCATGCCAATGCCGTCACCGGTGCACATCAGTGCGTTGGTGGTCGATGCGTAGATGCGTCCGGCGCCGCCGGTCGCTACCACCGTCGCCTTTGAGCTGATGTGGACGACTTCGCCGGTTTCCATGCACAGTGCAATCACACCGACGACCACGCCGTCTTGGTTTTTCACCATGTCAACGGCGAACCATTCGTTCAAAAACGTGGTTTCTGCTTTGACGTTGGCTTGATACAGCGTATGCAGCAAGGCGTGACCGGTGCGGTCTGCGGCTGCACAGGTTCGCGCGGCTTGTCCGCCCTTACCGAAATCCTTGGACTGCCCGCCAAACGGCCGCTGATAAATCCGGCCGCTCTCTGTGCGTGAAAACGGTAGGCCCATATGCTCAAGTTCGAAAACCGCTTGGGGTCCTTCAGAACACATGTATTCGATAGCGTCCTGATCACCAATGTAATCCGACCCTTTGACGGTGTCGTACATATGCCAACGCCAATCGTCGTTTGGATCGTCACTGGCTATCGCACAGGTAATGCCGCCTTGGGCTGAGACCGTGTGCGAGCGAGTAGGAAATACCTTGCTGATTACCGCCGTCTTCAAACCAGACTGGGCCAGCTGCAGGGCTGCTCGAAGCCCGGAACCACCGCCACCGACGATGACACCGTCGAATTCCATTTTGCGTATTTGAGCCATGAGTAACTTCCTAAAGATGAATTCTTAAAACTGCCAAACCAAACGCATTGCCCACACGAGGTAAACAAACAGCACCAATAAACAAATCGCTTGGTACGCAAAGCGAACGGATGTGGCGTACTGCCCAACGTGTGCAGGCCGTAAATAATCCGTTCCAATGGTCCAAAGACCGATCCACGCGTGCGCTACTGTCGAAAGAACAGCCAGCGTGCCCGCGATCTTCATTGCTGGAGAGCCGAAGAAGGCAGTCAGGGCTGCAAAGTCGATATTCTGAGTGAACAGGAAAAATGCCATCACCCATCCAAAGTACACAGTAAGAATAACCGCGGTTGAACGCTGCACAACCCAATCTGATAGACCACTGTTGGACAGGGCCATTACTTGAGAAACCTGCTTTACCATAAGATTGCTCCGATGAATCCGGTCGAAATGATGGTGAGAACGATAACGATCACCGACCCGCGTCTGGCGGCGGCGACAGAATCACCGAGGTGGAAGTCCATTAAGATGTGTTTCAGGCCCGCCAAAATATGGAACTCGAGAGCAGCGATTAGGCCGAGCAAAATGAATTTGCCCAACGGCTGTGCGATGAGCTGCTGAGCCGCCGCGAAACCCTCAGGTGATGCCAAGGCCATGTCGAGAGCGTAGAGCGCAAAGGCCACACCCACAAACAAGATGACGCCTGTCACTCGGTGCGTAATGGAAACAATGGCTGCCAACGGGAAACTGAAGGCGAGCAAATTCAAATTGACAGGTCTGTCTGTCTTCATGGCCAAATCCTACATGTGGTGAAAATCAGGTGCGTCTTTATTGCCCAATGCGTCGAAAATCGTTGTCCAACCTAGCCACGACAACATTGGGAGATCTCAGGGGCGGACATTTTAGTCGCCATCAGCATTAAAGCCAAGAAAGATCCCCTGAAACTTTTACTCCGGTCTCTGCGCCCGAGATGCACCCACCGCGACGCCCGATCCCTCGAGGTCACCAAAGCCGTCGGACAATTTTCTGTGCTGAGCCGTCAAGGTACCTCAAACTCCGATGGTTGGGGGCGCCACATGTGACCCAAAGCCTCGACCGAGAACATACACAGTGCACCCCAAAGACAGCGGATGCCAACCTATGGTGATCAAAAATGCGGACAACGCTGGAAATACCGCTGACTTTCGTCAATGATACTGGCGCTTGGGTTGTGATGAGAGCATCAGCTGGCGAGCACACCGCGAATGTTTACCCGGCCTGTAACAAGGCTCGTTGAACGCAGGGTTAAGCGGTTTAGAGCAACGAAAGAAGAATCACGCAAAATAAATATTGGCGTTCAAGCTACCCGCACAAATCTGCCCATTTGCAAAGTAGGTGGTCATTGCACTGCGGATCGGTGACCACGTTATTTAATAAAGGGCTGTTTTCACCGAACACAGGTGTTGGGTAAGAACAGAAGAACTGGGGAAAGACAATGTCCGAACAAACAACACAACCTGCCGAGTTGAAAATTCCTGGCGTAGAGAAGCCCATCGAGTTACCCATTTACTCTGGCAACCTAGGCCCGGATGTTATCGATGTTGGCAAGCTCACCAGCCAAGGATACTTCACCTACGATCCTGGCTTTGTTTCAACCGCTGCTTGCGAATCGGGCATTACCTACATTGATGGCGACGAAGGCACTCTGCTACACCGTGGTTACCCCATCGAGCAACTGGCAGACAAGTCTGATTATCTCGAGCTGTGCTATTTACTGCTCAACGGTGAACTACCCGACGCAGCTGCGAAAACCGAATTCGTCGACACGATCAAAAACCACACCATGGTGAACGAGCAACTGCGCAGCTTTTTCAAGGGCTTCAGCCCCGACGCGCACCCCATGGCCATCATGTGCGGCGTTGTAGGCGCCCTGTCGGCGTTCTACCATGACTCGACGGACATCGATAATCCGCAGCATCGTATGATTACGGCACACCGGCTCATCGCAAAGATGCCAACTCTGGCGGCCATGAGCTACAAGCACGCCCAAGGCCAACCCTTCATCTATCCGCGCAATGACATGGGTTATGCCGAGAACTTCTTGCACATGATGTTCGCCACACCCTGTGAGGAATACAACGTTAGCCCAACCCTTGCAAAGGCAATGGACAGAATTTTCCTGCTGCACGCGGATCATGAGCAAAATGCCTCAACATCCACTGTGCGACTGGCGGGATCCACTGGAGCAAACCCATTTGCCAGCATCGCCGCGGGCATCGCAGCACTGTGGGGACCGTCCCATGGGGGCGCCAACGAAGCCGTCCTCACCATGCTGGACGAAATTGGCAGCGTCGAGAACATTCCCGAATACGTGCGCCGCGCCAAGGACAAGAACGATCCCTTCCGCATTATGGGCTTTGGTCACCGGGTATACAAAAACTACGACCCACGCGCCAAAGTCATGCAACAAACCTGTCACGAAGTATTGGAAGAGCTTGGTGTGCAAGACGATCCCGTGCTGGCAATGGCGCGAGAACTCGAACGCATTGCGCTGGAAGACGAGTACTTTGTTGAGAAAAAGCTGTATCCAAACGTGGACTTCTATTCCGGCATTATCCTGAAAGCCATTGGCATTCCGGTTGAAATGTTCACTGTCATCTTCGCAACCGGCCGCACTCCCGGCTGGATCGCGCACTGGTGCGAGATGATCGGCAGTAGTTACAAAATCGGCCGCCCTCGACAGCTTTACACGGGCAGTACGAAAAGAGATTTTGTTGACGTGGCTGATCGATAGAGACGGCAAGAACCCTCTTCCAGCACGCAACAGGCCGTGCTGGAAGTTCGAGACAAGACCTACTGCAAACGCTTAAGCAAACTGGACGTATCCCAGCGCCCACCACCCAAGGTTTGCACATCCCCGTAAAACTGATCTACCAGTGCCGTTAACGGCAATCGAGCCTCAAGCTGCTTCGCCGTATCCAGTGCGATGTTTAAATCCTTACGCATCCAGTCCACCGCAAAGCCAAATTCGTACTCATCCCGAGCCATGGTTTGCGCTCTGTTGTTCATCTGCCAGCTCTGGGCCGCGCCTTGAGAAATCACATCGACCACGGCGTCCACCTCCAAGCCGGCCCGCTGGGCAAAGTGGACCCCTTCACTGAGCCCCTGCAGAATGCCGGCGATACAAATCTGATTAACCATTTTCGTGAGTTGGCCAGCACCGACCTCGCCCATGAGGGCGTGCTTCTTGGCGAAGCAATCAAAATACGGGCCTGCACGCTGATAATCTGCATCGGCTCCGCCGACCATCACCGTCAGCGCCCCATTTTCAGCACCGGCCTGGCCACCCGACACCGGTGCGTCCAAAAAGCCCACCGATTGCGCAGCGCACGCCAAACCCACCCGCTCCGCCAACGCTTTTGAAGCAGTCGTGTGATCTACCAGTAAGGAACCCGATGCCATGCCCGCCAAGGCTCCCGTATCGTCCAGCACCACTTGCGCGACATCGTCGTCATTGCCGACGCAAACAAACACCACATCTGCCGCAGCGGCAGCGTCCATGGGGGTCAGGGCAATCGCGCATTGTGCAGCGTTATCTTGGTGCTCCTCCAACCATTGAGTGGCTTTGGCGGTATTGCGGTTAAAGACCGTGACCGAACTGGCGTGCTTCGCCAAATGCCCCGCCATGGGATAGCCCATGACCCCAAGTCCAATAAAAGCAACACGACCGATTTGTTCTGACATGGTTTTTCTCTCAACGGTTAATTCAGCAAAAAGCGTAAGCAGGCCCGAGCCCCTCGCTATGATGCCAAGAGAACGAGCGAGAGCACAAAGCTTAGTGCTAACAAACCTTCTTCTCGGGCCAGAAGCTCCCCGCGGAAAATTTTCTCTCGCAACCCGCGCAACCCTTGGCTATAACACTGATTCTTTGCGCCTGTGCTATCCACACAGTATGTTAGAACGACTCGATATCAGGAATCTCATGCCAACACTCCGCGATCTGCCAGCCATCGAAACACTGATGCAAAGTGATGCCATCGCTCCGATCATCCTCGCTCACGGTACGCAAGTGATAAAGAATCGTTTACGCGACCTGCAAAACGCCATGCGTCAAGAGCGTCGCGTACCCGACTGGGCGACAGAGCCGTCTGGATACTCGACAGAACTGGCAAAAACGCTGGTGAAGAGCGATTACGTACCGGTCTTCAATTTAACCGGCACAGTGATCCACACGAATTTAGGGCGAGCCCTACTCAGTCAGGGCCTGTGGCGGGAAATAGAGCCCTTGGTGACCCGCCCAATGAATCTGGAATACGACTTGGTCAAGGGCGCTCGCGGACAGCGAGATACCGTGGTCGAAGAGCGCCTATGCGAGTTAATGCGCTGTGAGGCCGTCACCATCGTGAACAACAACGCCGCCGCACTGATGCTGGTACTCAACACCTTTGGCTTAAATGCAGAAGTGCCTGTCTCGCGCGGCGAACTGGTCGAAATAGGCGGCAGCTTTCGCCTGCCGGAACTGATGAGCCGCGCCGGTTGTCGCCTCTTAGAAGTCGGCACCACTAATCGTACCCGCCTTGACGATTTCGCTGCGGTGATTGAGCGCGCATCCAT
>JAACDS010000407.1 GCA_009936895.1 Pseudomonadota bacterium | reverse complement strand
GACCCGATCCGATACCGACACCTTCGGCCTGCAGTCGCAAACTCGCGCCAAAGCAGCCATCGAAAACGGTCACTTCGATAGCCAGATTATTGCCATTGAAGCCCCAGAAATGGATGACGACTTCGAACGTACAGATACCATGCTGAGCGTATCTCGAGATGAAGTACCACGAGACACCAGCTTGGAAGCTCTAGCAGACCTGAAGAGTGTCGCCCGCGAAGACGGCGTGCATACGGCGGGCACCTCGTCGCAAATCGCAGACGGCGCAGCCGCAGTGCTGAGGATGAGCGCGTCCAAGGCTCAGGCCTTGGGTCTGACGCCAGTTGCGATCATCCGGGCGTCAGCCTTAGTTGGCTGCGACCCCGTCATGATGTTGGAAGGGCCCATTCCAGCCACGGAGAAAATGCTAAAACAAACCGGTCTGAACATTGGTGACATCGACGTCTTTGAGGTCAATGAGGCATTCGCTTCCGTAGTCCTTGCTTGGGCAAAGACGGTAGGCGCAGATATGGCTAAAGTGAATCCGAACGGCGGAGCGATTGCCCTAGGTCACCCGCTGGGTGCTACAGGCTGTATTTTGGTCACCAAGGCCGTGCATGAGCTACAGCGAACCAATGGCCGATACGGTTTGATTTCCATGTGCTGCGGCGGTGGCTTGGGCACCGGCACGCTCATCGAGCGCGTCGCCTAAGATCCGCTAACTAGTTGGCGTCTTCTGCAATCACCTTGGTGAAGGCGCCGCTGGGACCGTAGGTGGTGCCATGGGTAAAAAACCCCGTGGCATCCAGCACAATCTCTACCTCTTCAAGGCCACGATTTTCCCAGTACCAACCGTGAACACCGTCGAAGGGTGCGACAAACGTGCCGCGCTGGCTTTCGCCACGACTTAGTTCAAAGGTCACCGACTGTTCGGGATCTGCGTCGACTTCGCTGTGCATTTCATAGATCACGTCGGCCGCAGCCGAGGATTTCGCACGCCAGTCAAAGACCATGCTCTGTCCTTCCGCCAACGTGTACTTGAATTCAACGGACTCGAAGGGCGCGAGCCAGAAGGATGATTGGTCTCGATAGACACCACCGGATTGGGCGGTCAGTGCACCCACCTGATAGCCAGACATCCCCTTGATGCCCAGGGCTTCCCCCAATCCTGTGGGATCAATATCAAACTCTGCAGGCAAAACGAACAGCACTGTGGCAACGGTTGCCGCAGCCAGCGCGCCCGCGGCGAGCTCTATAAGCGACTTGGGCCTAGGGCTACTCGAATTCATCTTGGGCCATGTATTGGTTGTGGCAGGCGCGGCAAACATTGTAAATGGCCCCGCCGGCATCGAATAGCGCATCCGCGTCCTGGGCCTGAGCGGCGCGTTTGGCCTGCAACGCAGCCCGGGTCAGCCCTTGGGCGTACTCATTCCAATCTGCCTCGCCCATCGCCAGACCCGGCATCATTAGCAGGTTACCCCCTTCGGCCACCACGGTTGCCGCATGCACCACCTTGAGCCAACCCTCTTCCGTTGTGGGCTGCAAATCCACTTCGCCCTCGGCGGTAATAATGGCGCCAGCGGAGTCCCAAATGACGTCTGACGCCGGTTCCAGATAGTCCGTCATGAACTGATACTGACTGCCCGTGGGGGCATAGGGTGTATCGCTTGAGCCGGCGGAACAGCCTGCGATCGCCATAAGAACGAGCACTGGGGTGCACAAGGCAAAGAACGCGTATCCGTGTGTTTTCATCTGACGTATTCCCGTAACTGTTGTTCGTCTAGAGCGTCCTTGCCAGCCACCAGCGAAAGAGCTTGGCCACGCTAGGCGTCATGCGACTGCGATTGTAAGCATCACCCAATCGCTTGAGGTATTCACTGCGGGTTGGATAACTGAAAATCGTTTTTTGTGCCGCAGACAGACCCAACCCGTTACTCATCATGACGCAAATCGGAGCCAACAGCTCGCCAGCATCGCTGCCAATAATGGTCGCACCAAGAATGGTGTCCGAGCCCTTCTGGGTATAGACCTCGGCATGCTGGATAGAGCCGCTTTTGACCCTTGGGTCGGCCCGTGAACGATCCAATTCGTTCAAATCAAAGGCGAAGGTATCAAAAGTCACCCCCGCACTGAACAGAGTCTGGGGCATCACGCCAACACTGGCGACCTCTGGATCCGTGTAGGTGCAATGTGGAACGATCAAGCCACTCACCTTGGCCGTGGGTGCGAATAAAGCGTTTTGGATCAATGCCCGGGCTTGGGCGTCGGCGTGATGGGTAAACTGAAGTTGCGCGGTGCAGTCGCCAGCGGCCAGGATGCGCTTGTTGCTCGTTTGTAACTTCGCGTTGGTCACGACGGATCCCTGGGCATTGAGTTCCACACCCACTGCCTTGAGATTCAGTCCCTGGGTGTTGGGCTTGCGCCCCAGTGCGACCAGCACCCGCTCACAGTGTACTTCTGCCGCACCACAAACCACGGTACCTTGACCCCGTATTGCCTGCACGCCTTGGCCCACATAGACATCGACTCCAGAAGCCTCAAGTGCCTTGGTAACCGCTTGACTGGCCAAGGGCGTTTCATTGGGCAACACCCGCTCGGCCAGCTCAAAAAGAGAGACTTTCACGCCCAGTCTTGCGAAGGCTTGAGCCAACTCGCAGCCAATGGCACCGGCACCCAAAATCGCCAAGGATGCAGGCGGCTCGGTAAGATCAAACACCGTTTCATTGGTCAGCGGCTGTGCTTCATGTAATCCGGGAATGGGCGGTACCGCGGCACTCGCCCCGGTACACAGAGCAATACGGCGGCCATTGAGGGGTTGTCCATCAACGCAGATGTCGCCAGCGTCGTTAAACGACGCCTCACCGAGGAACACGTCCACGCCAGCTTCCGTATAGCGATCGACGGAATCGTGAGGCGCGATGCCCGCACGCACCTCTCGCAGCCAGCTAAAGGCTTGCTGAAAATCTGCGTCGCTACGCTTGCTGTAGGCGAGCAGCGCCTTGGAAGGCATACAGCCTACGTTCAGGCAGTCTCCGCCCATGCGGTGACGCTCGATCAGGGCCACCTTTGCGCCAAGACCTGCCGCACCAATGGCGCTGATCAGGCCCGCTGGACCGGCACCGACTACCACCAGATGATACCGCGACTGAGGCGTTGGATTTTGGTAGTTCTGGGGACTCAGCAACCCCCAAGAGATCTGATCAAAATCTGCGCCGGGATAAGTTGCAGGTGTCATGTGGGGCTTCCATTGTTCGTATCGTCTGAGGACTGTAGTTGCTTATCGAGCGCACCCGAAGCAAACCGCGTAATCAAAATCGTCAGTGCTAGCGTGGCGGCCAGCCCCAAGTAAAGAAGCGTATTGCCCACAGGCGACTCGGCCAGCTCGCCATTCAGCAGGGCGGTTAAGTTTTGTGCAATGGAACCCAGATACACATAAAGCAGGGTGCCGGGGATCATACCCAGCCACGAAACGAGGACGTAGGTTTTCAAGGGAACCTTGGTCAGGCCGAGGGCGTAGTTCAACAAACTAAACGGGAACGCCGGTGAGAGTCTTGTAAGCAACACCACCAAGCCACCCCGCTCACCCACTGCCTGATCCAAGGCGGAAAATTTAGGCATGGAGTTTAGCTTGCCCGCCACCCAGTCTCGGGCAAAAAATCGACCAAGCACAAAGGCACAGGTCGCTCCCACCGTACTGGCAAAGGACACGATCAAGAACCCATAACCCAGACCAAACAAATAGCCCGCGCCCAAGGTCAGGAGACTACCGGGCAGCATCAACACCACGGCGCAAACGTAAAAGACCACAAACACTGCCCAAGCAATGGTCGGGTTGGCCTGCACCCAAGCGAAAAAGGCAGTCAACCACTCAACAATGGGTAAGGTAAGCGCTGCGATGACTAGGCAGGTCAGTGCCAAACCCAGTGTGGCTTGTTTCGTCATTAAATAGTCTCTGCCGTTTCTCGAAGCGCGAATTTTTGAACCTTACCGGTGGAGGTTTTCGGCAGCTCGGTGAACACCACGTTTTTGGGCACCTTGAAGCGCGCCAAATTCTCCCGGCAAAAGTCCAGCACCGCCTCTTCGGTGAGATGCTCTCCGGGCTTTAGCCAGACAAAGGCGCAGGGGGTTTCGCCCCACTTCTCATCGGTCTTAGCCACGACAGCTGCTTCCATAATGGCCGGATGCCGGAACAGTAAATCCTCTATCTCGATACTGGAGATGTTTTCACCGCCTGAAATAATGATGTCCTTCGAACGATCCTTAATCTGTATGTAGCCGTCTGTCGTCCAGACCGCGAGGTCGCCGGAGTGGAACCAGCCGCCGGCAAAGGATTCTTGTGTCGCCGCAGGGTTTTTCAAGTAGCCCTTCATGACGTTGTTGCCACGCATCATCACTTCACCGATGCTGAGACCGTCTTGGGGCACCGGCTGCAACGTCTCAGGGTCAGCGACCATGAGCCCTTCGAGCATTTGACCTCCCACCCCTTGCCGAGACTTCAGGCTCGATTGGGTTGCCGAATCCAAACCGCCCCAAAGGTCATCGCGCCAAGCACATAGGGTCACCGGCCCATAGGTCTCAGTGAGGCCATAAACGTGAGTCACGTCGACCCCCTGCTCTTGCATACCCTGAATAATCGCCGCCGGCGGCGCGGCACCGGCAGTCATGGTTTTAATGGGCTTTTTCACCAAATCCTTCAACTCGTCAGGCGCATTTAACAGCGTATTCAGCACGACCGGCGCACCACAGAAGTGCGTTACCCCAAAGTGACCGATGGCCTCGTAAACCGCGTCTTCACGCACCTGACGCAGGCAAACAGAGGTGCCGGCGTTCACAGCGAGAGTCCACGGAAAACACCAGCCATTGCAATGAAACATGGGCAACGTCCACAAATAGACTGGGTGCTCTCCCATATCCCATGTCAGGGCGTTGGATACCGCGTTGAGGTACGCGCCTCGATGGTGATAGACCACACCCTTGGGGTTTCCCGTGGTGCCAGAGGTGTAATTGAGGGCGATGGCATCCCACTCGTCTGCGGGCAGAAAGTCCCCCGCATCCAGCGCGTGCAGCGGATCGAGATCTACCGGGCACTGATT
>JAACDS010000406.1 GCA_009936895.1 Pseudomonadota bacterium | reverse complement strand
CCCTATTTTTTCAAGCCAAAAAACGTCCTCTGAACGGATAAAATACCCGTCAGCTGCCGCAAACAGCCTGTGCTAATTTGGTGCATATGCAGGGCAGCGCGCCACTTAACGCCGCAGGTTGCCGTGATTTACTGAGCCTAACATCCCCTAACACTCTGATTTTTTTATAAACAATGTCCAAGGCATGAATCGTGCTAAGTCATTCTTTGGGCAACTGGGAGTAAACCCGAACATGAAAATCAGACACTTGTGCATTCTTTTTCTTTCAATGACTCTCGTTGACGTCGCGAGAGCCCAAGATCAGCGTTTAGCGTATAACAGCTTTGCGGAACTTGCGGCAACAGTAATTCAGATACGCCAGCAGGAACAAGAAGCCACCCGCGTTCTTGACTATGCAGATACTAATCTAAAAGATCAGTATCCCCCGCACGTCTTCAATCTGGTTAAGGAGATGATCCGCGAGGCCTTCGAACGCCAACCCGTTGGGACTACCTCGTTAGAGGGTGAGGTGCGGACCTTCGCGAGGCAACAGCGTAGGGGATGTAATGATTTGTACGCGCAGTGGGATGAGTAAAACGATTGATTCGAACCGACTCCTCGTTGCTACGCGGTTCACCAAACTGGGACCTAATCAGACTCTTTTATAGGGATTGTGGGATTAGTATCGGCAAGCAGTAACACCACTGCTCGACGAGCAACTGCCAAGTGAGGTTAACAAATTAGATCAAGCCTCAATGTCCAAGATCCTACCGAGCATGTTGTCATTGGTGTTGAGAGTTTTGAGATTAGCTTCGAAGAGATTTTTAGCGGCCTTTATCTCCAGAAGTTCTTCTGCAACATCAACGTTGGAAGGAGCGTCAGATCTTAGCTCGCCGCTAGCCTGGACACTGTTTGTGGGCTCAACCGTACTGACCTTCTCAACCTTTACTTCAACGCCATAGGTGCCAGCCTGTGTAGTGACTTGCTGCCTCTGATACCCATCGGTATTTGCATTAGCAACATTGTTGGCACTTACTCTTAGCTTCAGGGAGGCTGCCTGAAGGCCAGATATTGCCGCGTTGTAGCCTGTGTTTACCATAGTGATCCGGTCTGCTGCCACAATTACCGCTTTAGAATAAAGGCATGCAACTCAGTATAGTTTAGAGCAATATTAAACAAACACTTACTCCGACTACACTACCACAGTTATCTTTTGGCGCGATGCCACATGAAAAAGTACCAATTCATTTTCTTCATTACGCTCGGCCTATTCTTTTTGGTGATGAATTCAGTTTCATCTAGTGAACTTGGGATACCATTGCTCGGTGCAATAATAAGCTTTTTACTTGCTAGTGAGAGGTTCAGACGCAGGAAATAGATCGCAACATAAGTGGAATCACCAAATAGCCCCCACTTTGGGTTTGCCCGCAGATATATCGAGAGTTCGCGGATCGCGACACTACCCTACTCTGGTTCGTCACTCACCCCCTGCTCCGCCACCATCTCCACCACCGTCGGCGAAGGTGCCTGAGTCACCCGTGTAAGAGCCATCCTCATGGAACTGACCACTGCCACCGCTCATCCATACAACCGACCCGTCTGACGACACCTCTCCCTTATGCTGTCGATCACCGCAGCGCTTACACACGATGTACGCCTTGCCGTCAGGGATATCCGCGGTATGCCCCGGATTGAAAGCGTGAGCCCAGCTACCACAGGCACGGCATCGCCCGAAAAAACCGATTAATCCGAGAACCAGAGCAATCGTGAGTCCAATGAATACCAAGACGTCCATTTAAAAAGAGGCCTCTCTACCTGCCAGTCTCACATTAAGTTGCTATCAAGGAAGCCGAGCAAACCCTCGTACAACTCGAGTCTATTTTTCAGGCTCCCCGCACCGTGGCCGCTGTCGTCGATCTTTAGCCACTTTGGATCTTTGCCCACCTCCTCAAGCGCATCACGCATGGCATAGGCATGATCAATCGGGGCTCTTATATCGTCCTCACCATGAATCAACATGGGCGTTGCCCTAATGCGAGCGGCGTGTGTCGTCGGGCTGAATTCATCAAGCGCGGCCTTCTCGCGGCCAATCACTCGCTCGAGATAGCCGGCACCTCCCCATGACTTGGGTATGTCTCCGGTGCTAAACATGATGTTGAGGTCATAAACACCGACATAACCAATCACACAGCGCAGCATCTCGGGCTCTCGCACCGCCAGCATGTAGGAGGCGTAGGCACCGTAGCTACCACCGTACGCGCAGACACGGTCTTGATCGATGTCATCCCTGCCCATAGCCCAACGAGCAGCTTCAGCCAGGTCTTCGATCATCTTTCCACCCCACTCCATGTGACCTGCTTCTTCGAATTTCTTCCCAAAGCCACCACTCCCTCTGAAGTTCACCTGAAGCACGGCGTAGCCGCGACTCGCCAGTAACTGTGTCTCGTAGTTAAACACCCAGTCATCCGAGATGCCGTGAGGACCACCATGAGGATTAACGATCAAGGGGGCAGGCTCATCGGTCGCCGGGAGCGTCAGCCGAACGGGAATCGAAAAACCGTCTTTGGAAATCACTTCGTCAATTTGCATCGGACGCATCTGATTTGGATCCATCCATGAGCGATTGGCCCAGAAGAACTCGGCGCGCTTTGCTTCGGTGTTGAAAATGAAAATACTGCCCGGATTTGTGTCGCTACTCGCGCGCAAAATCATGTCTTTGCCGTCGGCAGAGCGGCTCATTACGCTCAAGGTTTGATCCCCGTAGGCCTTTGCGAGTGCTCGATGTAACCCTTGATACCGACTTTCCCGAACGGTGTAGTGATGCTTTACTTTTCCGCGTCGTGAAGAGCCAATCACAACCTCACCGGTGTCAGGATCAGCCAACCAGTCAACGATATCAGCATCCAAATTCGTAAAGAGGGGCTCGTAAATGTTTTCTTCAAAATCGAAACGAAAAACGGTCCGAAAACCCTCTTCACCGTACGGCCCATAAAGGAACACCGCATCACCAGCGTCATTCAAACCTACGACAGAAAGTTCATCATCCAACTCAAATGCATTGCTCAGTAATTGCCAGTCCGCCTTCTTGCTGGGCCTGTAGGCGGACTTTGTCAGACCATCTTCGGTCTGATAGGAAACGAAACGTATCTCGCCCTTTTTGTCCGTCAGTGGGCGAGCGAGCTTGAACTCAAGCCGTTCAACGGTCTTTTGCTTACCAGAATAAACATTAAGTTTAGAAACGATGGGGGGCTTCTTACCGTCCATCGAATAATTCCACCCATCGGGTGAAAACGGAAATTTGATGATGAGAATATGATCTTCATCATCCTCAAGCACGTCGATCATCGAGACCGCGGCACGATCGCCCTTGCGCGTTCCGCCCAATCGCGAGCCCGCTCGCTCGTTTGATGCTCGGAACCCCGCCAACATGTCGGGGTCGGATCCGTCAAAATCCACAGCACAAAGCTCGCCCATTGAGGACCGCTGATCGCTGCCAAAGAACTGCTCGGCGTAGGTGAAAACCAGGCGATCCTCGTTGACCCAGTTAAAGCTGCTAATAGCATCGTTTGACCCAGGCTGAATTCCTCCGATGACTTCCTTGGTCTCCCGATCCATGACAATCAACACAACCTTGCCATCGAACTGCGCTCTGGCCGCTATTCGCTCGCCCGACGGTGATAGCGCAACATCGAGGTAATCACTGTCCTTCAAGAAATATTCAAGGGGTTGAGGATTGGCCTTTAGGGCAAAAGAAGAGACTGCAAAAACAAGAAAGAGAAGGGCTCGCACGTCACACCTGTTTCGTTATTATCTGTGTTTAAGACTAGCAGAAACTGAAACTTTTGCTCGCTCCTGACCCGTCAAGCGTATGACAGTCAACCGCCATGGGCAGTGCGTTGTTTTGACTACTATTCCTTCAGTACGAAAACAACAAGTACGATGAAAAGCGTGCCCAAGAGGGCATGGCCAAAATAAGGCCCCGCCTCTGGATTCTTTCGCGCGCCGAACTTCACCCACTGGGTGCGGGTGACTTCGACAAGTATTACGTAGAGCTT
>JAACDS010000405.1 GCA_009936895.1 Pseudomonadota bacterium | reverse complement strand
CCCTCCCAGAGCTCGCCTTTGACGAGTTGAAGTTTAGCCAGTGGCGCTTGATCCATCTGCGCGCTGACAGTGAAATACACACCTGCTTGAGTGGCTCCCGGCAATGTGCCACCCATGGCCGTATGGGTGGCTTCCACCCTAGGGTGAGTGGCGCACGCGTTCTCTGCGCCGGCTGAGAATTGCAGAGAAATTCTGGGGCCGCTGGTGGCGTAGGCTTCTCGGCGGTACAGCGCATCGAAGATCTCGCCTCGGGTATTGCTGTTAGCCCAAACAGCGACCAAGCCGCCTGGATTGAACTGAGTATTGTTCAGCACTTGTTCGTCGGTGGAGAACAGTGATGCGATGCTGCCCCTATAACCGGCCTCTGCAACTCTGCCCGCGGTGCCAAAGTGATTGTCGGTGGACGCGATAGCGCCCAGCATCAGCGGGTTTTGCTTAGCCTCGCTGCGTTGATAAGTTTGCAGGCCACGGCCAAGCAACGTTCGGTAATAGCTCGAGCGTGTTTGTTGCCAAGCCTCTTCCGCCGACACTGTGGAAGGCCCGCTGAGTCGAGTTTTTGCCGCGTTCTCGATCACTCACTCAAAGCCGCAATCGGCCACGTCGGCGTTTGGGTCTTCGGGCATGCATTCGCTGTTGCCCTTCTCCTGATGCATCTCCGCTAGGCGTTCAAATTTTGCGCGCAGGGTGCGCAGAGTGCTGTCTTCGCTTTCGACCCCAAAGGTTGGTCCCCCGTCTGCCCAATTGATGTTGTGCGGTATGGTCAGAACATGGCAGTCGTCCTTGGCTTTGCATTGGGCATCGAGCTGTTGCCAAAGCATGGACACCTCTGGGTAGCGCACGTAGTCGATAGGTTGTTGGGTAACGGCGCTGCCGCGAAAAATAACGTTACGATGCCAGTGTCTGCCCCCCGGCGACGCCGTCCACTCGTAGCCAATCAAGGCAGTGAACGCGCAAGGCTCATTGGCTTCGTTGGCGGCGCGTTGGGTGCGCTGCCATTGATTGACCATGGCGTTGCTGCAGGAAAAATTCTTGTCGTTGCAGATTGCGGCCGGTGCGGGATCAGTGGCACCGACGATGGGAAGCAGATAGTCGGTGAACAACGTGCGCCCGTCCCGATTGTCTCGAGCTTCCCTTAACGTGCGGCAATAGTCATTGTCGGTGTTCATGGGATCTGTGCACAAATACAGAAGATCGAAGGTAGCGGCATGATCGGTAACCGCCGCAAAATCCAATGGGCGATCGATTTGGGATGTCCGACCGTTCGCTAACGTTAAGGGTTCGCCCCTGGCATACCGGTAGGCATCGTCGGGTGTTGCAGTGGCCCCAAAGGCGTATGCGTCCAGCGAATACTGGGTGTGCACGTGCAGATCGCCCCAATAAACGGTCTTGCTAGCGTTGTTGGTGGATACGCAAGATTCCGCGCTGGTCAGGGACGGTGTCACGCAGCCGATACCGACCAGTACCAAAGTAGCGAGTTTCTGGATATGCCGGATCAGAATGATCATGTCTTACTTTTTACGCTTGCTGGTCTTCTTTTGTCCTCAGCAGCAAGCGATTCCCTGCGATGTTCCTGCGCTCGCACGGGTCAACTTGCCTGAGCAATATCTTTTGCCAGTATTTCTGGCACCTCGATGTACTTTGCCCGCAGATACTCGCCAAGGGTTTTGGCTTGCTTGTCGATGCGATGATTCGACGCGGCGCCTGTGCCCAGTACGCCCTTAATGTAAAAGTTCATGGCCCGCAAATTGGGAATGTCGTAGCGCTCAACCTCGTACTGTCCAAAATCGGGTACCAAGCGTTTGAATTCTTCAACGGTCAGATACTCGTGGAGGAAGCTGTAGGCTTCATCGGTAAGCGCCCAAACGCCACAGTTCGCGTTCCCGCCTTTGTCTCCGGAGCGTGTGCCGAAGAGTCGGCCAAAGGGGACGCGAACAGCGGGGCCTGTTGGTGCCGGCGCAATGTTAACCGGTACTTCTTGATAGTAAATCTCGTCCAGATCGAGCCGCTGAGTTGGCAGCACGTCGGTGGTTTTGCCACCAAGGTGCACGCGCTCGGTAAGCCGTTGGCTGCTGATCAGCGCAGGCCAGTGAATGATGGCCGGCCCGCCGTTGAATCCTGCCGCGCCGCGGCCGGTGTTGCCGGGAATACAGGCCAGACCCAGTTCTGTCGTTTTGGCCGCAAAAATACGCCCAAATTTGTTCGGGTCTTGTCCGGTGATGGTCACGCGGAGGGCCGCATGGGCTACCTCATTGCTGGCCGGATCTTCGTGATCACTGCGAATCAGCTGAATATCGATGTCGTCAAATTGTTCTCGACCTCCGAGGTTGTGGAAGACTGCGTCGAGATACAGCTCCGCTTTCTTTTCAATGTCCAAGCCCGTCAGCAGCACCTCCATGGACTGTTTGTAGGGGCCTTGGGTGTTAAAGCAAACTTTGTGGGTTGGAGGGGGACTGCTGCCTCGGCAACCACTGACATAGACGCGATCGTCGCCGACCTGCTCAATGGCCATGGTATCGAAGTG
>JAACDS010000072.1 GCA_009936895.1 Pseudomonadota bacterium | reverse complement strand
GCTGGTGAGCTTGAGTCATTTCGCGTGGTCTATACCTTTGGTGTTTCTCCTCTGCAGCAGTACCTCGTCAATGTCGGCGGTGGGCGTTTACAGGCGCTTCCGGTGGTCTGGGACGCGCGCGATGATGGTCAAGGTTGGTACCATTTGCAGCCTGAGACCTTTGGAGACACAGGCGATGTGTTGCACTGGACAGCCAGTGGTCAGAATTGGAATCACATGTGTGCTGACTGCCACTCTACCGCGGTAACCAAGGGCTTTGATGCCGCAACGAACACATTTCGCACCCAGTTTGCTGAGACCAGCGTGGGTTGTGAAGCTTGTCACGGCCCCGGGGCTGCCCACAGCGAAAAGCCGTTACAATTTTCGGTTGTCACGTTGCGCAATCCTGAGGCTCGGCTTGCAGTTTGCGGGTCCTGTCACAGTCGTCGTAGCCAAGTTGCCGAAGGCTTTGTTCCTGGCGAACAGCTGTTGGATCACTATGAGCCGTCCTTGTTGGACGAGGGTCTCTATTTTGCTGATGGCCAGATTTTGGACGAGGTCTTCGTCTACGGCTCTTTTTTGCAAAGCAAAATGCACAACGCTGGTGTCAGTTGCGGTGACTGTCACGAGCCGCATTCTGGCCAACTACAGCGCAGCGGAAATGCGGTTTGTACCCACTGCCACAGTCCAGCTGGTAGTGCGCGTTTTCCGGGTCTGAAGCCCGTGGTGTATGATTCATCGGATCACCATTTTCATACCGACACAGGTTCGCAAGTCGGTAAGTCTTTTTCCGGCTCTGGCACTGCCTGTGTCGATTGCCATATGGCGGCTCGTACCTATATGGGCATAGATGACCGACGCGACCACAGCTTCCGCGTGCCGCGTCCGGATCTTACTGTCGAGCTGGGTGTGCCTAATGCGTGCATTGGCTGCCACCAGCAACAAAGCCATGAATGGGCTGCCCAGCAGATTGAGACTCATACCGGTCATGCGCCGGCCCCTCATTTCGCCCGTGTGTTGGCGCCCGCACGTCAGGGCAAGCGGCAGGCTCAGAAGGCGTTGCGGACTCTGGTCGCGGATCAGAGCCAGCCGGCAATCGTGCGCGCGACGGGATTGGGTATGCTTGGCCAATACGATCCCTCTGCGAGCGAGCTGCTGCTGGCTATTGCCGATGCAGACCCCTTGGTTCGCTTGGGTGCGTTGCGAGGGCTTGGCGCGTCCGGCCCCGCCAATTGGCAGATTCTGATTTCAATGTTAGATGATCCGTTGCGCGCTCTGCGTTTTGCAGCGGTCACCGCTTTATTGCCCACCTACGCTCAGATGCCCGTCTCGTCGCGAGCTCGGTTGGCGCCTGTGGTGGATGAATTTCTTGAACACCTGTCCCTAAATGCTGATCGGGCTGAGGCGTTGACCAGTCGTGCGCTGGTCTATTTGGCCAAGGGGGAGATAGCCCGCGCAGAAACTGATCTGTTGTCGGCATTAGCGCGCAACCCTGCGTGGGTTCCCGGGATGGTGAATCTGGCTGATTTGTACCGGGCGACCGGTCGTGACGCCCAAGCCGGGCCATTGTTGGATCAGGCGTTGGCACTCTCTCCTCAGGCCAGTCAGGTAAGAGTGGCCGCTGCCCTCTGGCGTGTTCGTCAGGGCAATCTGGATCAGGCCATCGAATTGCTGGCCCAAGGCCATGCCGCCCGTTTGGAGTCAGCCATTGGTTATGTGTATGCCGTTGCCTTGAGCTCTGCTGGCCAACCCGCCGAGGCGTTTGATGTCATTGACGATCTTTTGCAAGCCGATCTGCATTCCGCCCAGCTCATGCAGCTTGGTATTTCCTTGGCACAGCAAGGCCAGGCACCCGAACGCTTGGCCCACTATCAACAAGTGCTCCAAGGTCTGTAGTTAAGCACGCTTGCCGTTGCGATGCTTCATCGCAAAATCCAGTGCTTTTAAAGGGTGGCCGTTCAGGAGAGCTATTAGGCTATCGATTTGGTGATAACTGACTTTTCCCTGTTGAAATAGCGCGATCGCGCGCAGAGGCATATGGTTCGCCATCTCTTCGAACATTTTTCGCGTTGTTGGGTCAGCGCTTTGGAGCCCCATGCCGCCCAAAAAAGCAGCCACTGCTCTGTCTTTTATCTTGCCGCCAAGCCACGTTGTGCCGATTTCGGCGAGTGAGGAGTTGCGGTGAAAGGGGCGTATGTCCTCGCCGGTCGGTGCCGGGCGGCCCAGCATTTTGCTGAACAGCTCATCCGATACCCTTAACGCCTGCACGGCATCGCCGGTTGGGAATTCCGGTGCGTTAGTGGTCGTAGCCAAATCGCTAAGCGTTTGTTTTGACACGACATTGATGGCATGGGTGAGGCGAATGTCTCTGCTGGATGAGCCAATACGCAGTTGAATCGGGCCCGCTTCCAGTACCCACCGTTTCGCGCCGTGATCGAAAACGCGAAAGGATTCGGCGTCTAGCGTGATGTGGGCGGTGCAGATTTCGCCGGCATTTAAAGAGACCTTCGCGAAACCACACAGTTGTTGTTCGGGTTGGTGAGTGGCGCTGCCAACCGAGTGTCGATAGACCTGTATCACTTCTGCCCCGGCTCGTGTTCCCGAGTTTCTTACCCGTATGCTCAATGTTATTGGGCGGTCGACGGTAAGAGACCCGTTGTCTGCGAGCACGTCCAGATAATCGAACTCGGTATAGCTCAGACCGTGACCAAACGGGAATAAGACGTCGCGCTTGGCAGTGTCGAAGTAGCGATAGCCAATGTACACGCCTTCGCGGTATTGCATCTGGCGATCTTCGCCCGGAAACCATGCTGTGGAAGGAACGTCGCTGAGTGCCATGGGAAAGGTTTCAGCCAGTTTGCCGCTGGGGTTTTCAACGCCCATTAAAACGTCGGCCAAGCCGCCTCCGCTGGCCTGACCGCCGAGGTAGCCCTCCAATACGCTGGATACCTGAGCGATCCATGGCATGGTGACCGGCGCGCCATTGGCAAGCACGACAACGGTTTGGGGATTGGCCTCGGCCACCGCCTTGATGAGCGCGGTGTGCTGATCTGGCAGCTCCAGATGTTCCCGATCAAAACCCTCGGATTCAAAGATACCGGGTAGGCCTGCGTACACGACGGCAATCTCTGCGTTGCGAGCGAGCTCGACGGCTTCATCGATGAGGGCTCGGTCGGGCCTGCTGGCTACTGGGTCATAACCTGGCGCATAGCTCATGTCGGTAACGTATTCGCCCAATGCCATCCGCAGTGTTTCCACTCGGGTAGGCCGAACCTGAGAGCTGCCCGCGCCTTGAAAGCGGGGGCTTTCAGCGAAAGCGCCAATCAGTGCAACCCGTGCTCGCGGGGACAAAGGCAAAACACGGTTTGTGTTTTTCAGCAGCACGCAAGAGTGTGCGGCGGCTTTTCTGGCCAGGGCATGCTGTGCATCGGAGTCGGCTGGCGTTGCAGGTTTTTGTCGATTGAGGCTGGACAGACTGAGCGCAATGTTTCGGACGACGGCACGATCAAGGTCGGCCTCGTCGAGGGCGCCGTCCTCGACAGCTTGAGCGACCAATGCGTCGTTGATACCACCACTACTAGGCATTTCTAAATCAAGCCCTGCTCTAACTCCCAGTGGCCGGTTATTGGCCGCTCCCCAGTCGGTCATGACCGCGCCGTCGAAACCCCATTCGTCACGCAGCACAGTATTGAGAAGCCAGTCATGCTCGCTGCAGTAGACGCCGTTGAGGCGGTTGTAGGCGCACATAACCGTCCAAGGTTTTGCCGTTTTGACCGCGATCTCAAAGCCTCGGAGGTAAATTTCCCGAAGCGCGCGTTCATCAACGATGGCGTCCATGTACATGCGCCCCAGCTCTTGATTGTTCACGGCAAAATGCTTCAAGCACGCGCCCACGCCTTGAGACTGAATGCCGTTGACCAGATTCGCGGCGATATGCCCGTTAAGGAATGGATCTTCGGAAAAGTACTCGAAATTACGACCGCATAAGGGGCTGCGCTTGATGTTCATGCCGGGCCCAAGCAGCACGCTGACGTCTTCGTCCACGCAAGTTGCGCCCAAGGCTTCGCCGACCTCTTGCATCAATACCACATCCCAGGAGCTGGCCAATGCCGAGGCGGTGGGGAAGCAGGTGGCGGGGATGCTGCGGTGGGCGCCAAGGTGGTCTGCGCCTTGGCCCTGTTTGCGCAATCCGTGGGGCCCATCAGTCACCATGATGCTGGGTATCTGCAGTCGCTCAAGCCCGGGCAGGTGCCAAAAATCTTTGCCGGAACAAAAATCGGCTTTTTCCGCCAACGTCATTTGGGCGACCAAGGCTTGCGCCTGAGCACTCAGTGTGGGATCAAGGGGGTAATTCACGAAGCCTCCAGACCGTCGAAAGACACACTCTTTAAGGCAGACAAGGGTCGCAGACATTGCGCTGCTTTCCCAGAGGCTCGTTAGAAAAATAGTCCTATGAGGGCTGTCGTTGATTATTGAGGAATCTACCGTGTATCACCCGCAACAACGCTATCCATCCGCTCGGTCGCCCGTCGCCGCTGACAACCTAGTCGCCACCTCGCAGCCCCTGGCTACCGAAGCCGGCGTGCAGGCCTTGCGTCAGGGAGGCAATGCGGTTGATGCGGCGCTTGCCGCGGCTATTACGTTGACTGTCGTGGAACCAAACAATAATGGTTTAGGCAGCGATGCCTTTGCGCTGCTCTGGGATGGAGATCGTGTCGCTGGGCTTAATGCGTCCGGTAGGGCGCCCATGGGGTGGCGGCCAGAACGATTTGCGGGCTTGGAGCGCATGCCGGAACTGGGCTGGGACAGTGTGACTGTGCCCGGAGCGGTTTCGAGTTGGGTGGCGCTCAGTAATCGCTACGGCAAGCTGCCATTTGCTGCCCTGTTTGACGCGGCCATCCATTATGCAGACAACGGCTTTTTGGTCGGCCCTAAAAGTGCTTTCTACTGGCAGTTGCTAGAGCATTATTACGACGATTACCCAGATTGGTATGCGCACTTTGGGCCTGCGCCCAAGGCGGGCGAGCGGTTCAAGCGTCCCGATATGGCACACAGTTTACGATTGATCCGCGACAGCAAGGGTGAGGCGTTTTATCGCGGCGAACTGGCTCAGTTGATGGTGAACACAAGTGCTCAGGCCGGTGGCGTGCTGTCCATGGCAGATCTGGATCAGCATCGCTGCGACTGGGTGACGCCGACCCGGCAGTCGTATCGCGGCGTGGATCTGCTGGAAATCCCGCCCAACGGGCAGGGTTTAGCGGCACAAATAGCGCTGGGTATTCTCGCCCATCTGCCGGTGCTGGAAATGGACTCTGTAGCCTGTGTCCATCAACAGATAGAGGCCATGAAGATTGCCGTGCACGCGGCAAATGAGCATTTCGCTGACCCGGATGCCATGATTCTTTCGCCGGAGGAGCTGCTTGAGCCCGGCTCATTGGCTCGGGCGGCGCAGGGTATCGGTTTTCAGGCAGCGGTGCTGCCGCCGGTATCGCTGCCGGTAGGTCACGATACCGTCTATCTGACGACGGCAGATGCGCAGGGCATGATGGTGTCGTTTATACAGTCGAACTTCCGGGCATTTGGTTCCGGTATCGTGATTCCTGGCACGGGGATCGCGATGCAAAATCGAGGCTCGGGGTTTTCGTTGGATCCTGAGCACCCTAACTGTGTGGCACCGGGTAAGCGACCGTTTCACACCATCATTCCTGGATTCGTCACCCAAGGGGGCGAGCCGGTATTGAGCTTTGGCGTGATGGGTGGGCATATGCAGCATCAAGGCCACGTGCAAATGGTCAGCCGCCTTTTCGACTATGGCCAAAACCCCCAAGAAGCCAGCGACGCGCCTCGCTGGCATGTTTATCCGGATCTAACCGTTGGCCTTGAAAAGGGTATGCCTCAAAGTCTCTTTGATGGGCTGAAGGAACGTGGACACAACGTCCGATATGAGGGCCAAGAAAGTGTATTTGGCGGAGCGCAGCTGATTCAGGCTTTGTCTTCTGGATATGTGGGTGCCTCGGATCATCGAAAAGAGGGTTATGTGGGGGGGTTTTAGAGCCTTGAGGTGTCGGAAAATGTCTATCGGATCAAATATTTCGGAAAAACAAATTTTTATAGAGTGACACGCAGCCAAATTTACCAAAGAATGCATTTCACGACAAATGGTGAGATTGGCATGTTGGAATCAGCACAGCTTTTAGAACAAATGAAAACGCTTGGTGGCGTTTGGGACAATAAACGAGTCCATCAGCTGCTTGAGGATGCGGAGAAACAACAGTCCTTGCGCTCCACTGAACGAATGCTTGAGGGACTATCAGTGATC
>JAACDS010000404.1 GCA_009936895.1 Pseudomonadota bacterium | reverse complement strand
TGGAACTGGCCAATAAACCAGATCGCCTGCAAGGTTGCCCCGGCGCTGGCGGCGGGCTGCACCATGGTACTCAAGCCCTCAGAAGTGGCCCCATTTAACGCGATTATGTTTGCTGAAGTTCTGGATGAGGCCGGCGTACCACCGGGTGTATTCAATTTAGTGAACGGTGATGGCCCAACCGTCGGCGCTACGCTTTCCGCTCACCCTGATGTGGACATGATGTCTTTTACCGGCTCAACCCGTGCAGGAGTAGAGGTGGCTAAGGCCGCTGCACCGACAGTGAAGCGCGTTGCTCAGGAGCTTGGCGGCAAGTCGGCCAACATCATTCTTGATGATGCGGACTTTGCTAAAGCGATTTCCCGTGACGTCTTTGGGTTGGTGACGAATTCGGGTCAAAGCTGTAACGCACCCACGCGTATGCTCGTGCCCAATGCGCGCATGGACGAGGCAGCGGCCATCGCCAAGGCCGCTGCGGAGCAGGTGAAAGTAGGCGATCCAAACGCCGAAGGCACCACCATTGGCCCCGTGGTCTCTGAAGTACAATTCAACAAGATCCAAGGCTTAATCCAACAGGGGATTGATGAAGGCGCCAAACTGGAAACGGGTGGAACGGGGCGTCCGGATGGGTTGAATGCGGGTTACTACGTAAAGCCAACGGTCTTCAGTCACGTGACCAACGATATGACCATTGGGCGGGAGGAAATTTTTGGGCCAGTATTGGCCATGATCGGTTACGAAGACGACGAAGACGCCGTGCGAATTGCCAACGATACCCTGTATGGTTTGAGTGGTTACATTTCGTCAGAAGATCCTGAGCGTGCCAAAAAGATCGCGCGATTGATCCGCACCGGTAACGTGCACGTAAACGGCGCGCCGCCAGATCAAAGCGCGCCTTTCGGCGGCTACAAGCAGTCGGGTAACGGCCGTGAATGGGGCCGTTACGGTTTCGAAGAGTTTCTCGAAACAAAGGCGATCCTAGGCTACTCTCCGAAGAGCTAAAACCTTTAGCTGTTTGTAAATAAAGAGGGCTAAGGCCCTCTTTTTTATGGATAAAATATATTTTATGGAGGCGGTATGGGGTTTTTGTCGGGCACATCTGTTGTCGCCATAGAGCAAGCCGTCGCGGCACCAGCCTGCACCATGCGGTTGGCTCAGGCCGGCGCTGAGGTGATCAAAATTGAGCGGCCAGAGGGCGACTTCGCTCGAGGCTACGATACCGCCGTGGCGGGTCAAAGCAGCTACTTTGTTTGGCTCAACGCGGGCAAAAAATCCGTCGTGCTGGATCTGCGGCAGGCCGAAGAGGTGCAGACCCTTCGCCGGTTAATCGCCCGAAGCGATGTCTTGGTGCAAAACCTCAAGCCCGGAGCTTTGCGCAAACTGGGCCTCGATTTGACCGAACTGCACGAACAATTTCCGGCGCTGATCTCCATGTCCATTTCAGGCTTTGCGCCGGACGGTCCCGGGCACAGTCGTAAAGCCTACGATTTACTGATGCAGGCAGAATCCGGCCTAAGTTCCATTACCGGCAGCCCGCACGCCCCTGGGCGCGTGGGCGTGTCTCTAGTCGATATTGCGACGGGACAATTCGCCTATGAAGCCATTTTAGGGGCATTGATAGAACGCGGTAACGGTGGGCGCGGAGCCGAGCTGAGTGTTTCCTTATTTGACGCCGTTGCCCAATGGCTCGCGGTTCCCTATCTACTTGACCGATACGGCTCCGCGGCACCGTCTCGTATCGGCCTTGCTCACCCGGGGATCTGTCCCTATGGCGTTTTCACCGCCCAATGCGGGCAAGGGTTTATTTTGTCAGTGCAAAACGAAAGGGAGTGGCGTCAGTTGTGCCAGATAGCAATCTCCCGTGAGGATTTGGCAACAGACCCACGGTGCCAGGACAACGAAACCCGGGTAGACAACCGTGCGTTTGTCGATGCCGCTGTGCAGGAAGCGATTTCACAGATGCCCTATTCCAGGGTCGAAGAGTGTTTTACCCGCGCTGACTTAGCCTTTGCGCCGGTCAATGCGCTGGGCAGTCTCAAGTCTCATGCAGACTTTCATACTTTCGATGTAACGGTGGGTGATGCCACGATAGCGTTGCCAAGGGTTCCCGGCGTCGACAATGGCCCACGGTCGCCCGCAAAGGTGCCGGAACTTGGTGCGCATACCAACGAAGTGCTTAACAGTCTGCGCAATACCTGACTTGAACGAAGCTCGCCTTATCAAGCACACTCCTGCGCTGGCATTAC
>JAACDS010000071.1 GCA_009936895.1 Pseudomonadota bacterium | reverse complement strand
CATCTGCCCAGTATCCTTGATGGCAGCACATGGTGGTGTCAGGGCTATTCAGAGCCGGGTAGCGGTTCGGATTTGGCGTCGCTGAAAACCAGTGCGGTGCGCGATGGCGATCACTACGTGGTGAACGGACAGAAAATCTGGACCACCAACGCACATAAGGCCGACTGGATTTTTGCCCTGGTGCGCACGGACCCCGATGCGAAAGCTCAGCGTGGCATCAGCTTCTTACTTATCGACATGAGTACCCCGGGTCTGGAAGTGAAGCCGATCGTGTCCATTGACGGCATGCATCACTTGAATCAGGTGTTTTTCGAAAACGTTATGGTCCCAGTGGAAAATTTGGTCGGCGAAGAGAACATGGGTTGGACCTACGCTAAATTCTTGCTGGGTAACGAGCGTGCGGGGATCGCAAATGTGGCAGCGTCCAAACGTTTGGTTGGACGCCTCAGAGACATTGCCCATGCCGAAGCCGACGGTGGGGGCGACAGCCTGTCTGCGTCGTCAGATTTCATGATGCGTTTGGCCGCAATAGAGGTGCAGTTGAGTGCCTTAGCGGCTCAGGAAGCCAGAGTCATTGCCTCTATGGAATCTACCGGCAGTCCCGGTGATGCTGCTTCGATGCTGAAAATCATCGGTTCTGAGGTTGAGCAGAATCTGCACGCATTGCGAGTCGAGGCCATTGGCTATTACAGCCTGCCTTTTGAGGTATCACTGATCCGCGGCGAAAGTAACCTACCCGCGCCGGGACCGGACTATGCGGTTAGCGCCGTGGCGGATATGAACTTCAGTCGAGCGGCATCGATCTATGGCGGCTCAAACGAGATTCAGCGCAATGTGATGGCAAAAGGGGTGCTGGGTCTCTAGATTCGGCTAAGAAAAACGGAAGAGGGCTGGCGTCGCCCTCTTTGAGGATCTTTGTCGTTATTGCTCTCTCTGCTGATGCTCAAAGATCGACTTATGGCCGGTCTTCGACCAATCCGGTGGCATCAGCACCGGTCGGGAATCGAACTCGGCCCACTTGGCGCGCTGACCGCGTACGATGGCCTCGGCGTACTTGCCATGGGCGGTTAGGTTCGTGATGGGAATGGCGTGGGCAGCAGAGTATGCGCACAACAACAACGGGCGCGGCTTCTCGGCTCGATTCGGCGCGGATCCATGCACACAGCGACAGTTGTGTGCCGTGATCGAGCCGGCTGGGCCGCCCAAGTACACGGCACTTTCCACGTCGAGATTGTCGATATCGCTGTCGTTCAGAGCGCCAGTCCACTCACCATTGTCATCGTAGAGGTTATACAGTGGCCCATTGTGGCTGTTTGGAATCACGCCCATGGGCGACATATCGTCTGTGACATCATCTAAATACACGCCAAGGGTGAGAACCTCATAGTTTGTATGCGGCCAGAACTGAATGTCTTGATGCCATTTCACCTCTTCGCCGCCACCGCTCCACTTAAAATTCAGTTTGGAATGGTGAAATTTTACATTGGGTCCGAGCAGGTCTTCGGCCACATCCACAAAGGGACCCTGGCTGGCAAACGCCCAATACGTGTCATGGAAGTCGGTGGGGGAGTTCAGGCGTCGAATGCGCGGCTCCGCGGCACTGTGGCTGGGCTCCAGATCGAAACGTTTGTCCTTGCCCTGGATATGGCGGCTCTGCTCAATAAACTCCTTTGTCACTGTCTGAAGTTTGCTGAGCCAGTTTTGGCCAACCAATCGATCAACGCCGATGAAGCCATCACGAAAATAGCGTTCTCGCTGGGCCTGGCTCAGTAGTTTGGGCGGATGCTTAAGAATTTTTTCCATGGGCATTACTCATCGTGCCGTGTTTGAATTCACCGGTCTGCGGATGGTGCGCTGAGACGGCAAAACAGGTATCCGCCCACACCACCAGCAATGCCTTGGGCGAGCAATCCTACAATGGTGCGGGTGGGGGCTATGCCAGACAAGCCCAGGACCAGTTTCATAATAACGGGCATGGTCACCATGGCGACGAACCCGGCGAGCACATAACCCAGCATGCGCAGGTGTGGTTTTTTGCGGACCACAGCAAAGGCAGCTGGCAGGCCTATCAGCAGGCTTACGGTGACCAGCGCCAGGTAGATATCGGTCATGTTTAAGAGGTCGTGAACAGCCGCATCAAGCCGTTGCGCACCGCTCACCTCAAAACCCAAGGCGACCACAGAGGCGATGTTGCCCTGACTGACAAAAATGGCACCAAGCGTGTAGGCAGCAAGCACCGCGCCGACAAAAGAGTAGGTTGTTTTGATCATGGCTGCTGTCCTTGCATGATTGTCGTTGCGGCGCTCAGGGTCGCTTGATTCACTGGATCGCTTGTGGGGACCACCCGAATCACCTTGCCTTGCTCGCTATCGGTGAGCAGATACAGCATACCGTCTGGGCCGGTGCGTACATCGCGGATACGCGCGCCAATTTCGCTGAACATCGCTTGTTCGTCTGTGACTTTCCCTTCGCTGAGGGTGAGCATGCGAACCTCTTCATCAACCAAGGCTCCAATAAAAAGTTTGCCTTGCCAGTTGGGAAATGCATCGCCGTCGTAAATGGCCAGCCCGGAGGCCCCAATACTTGGGTCCCAATAGGTCAATGGTTCTTCGATACTGGGAGCACTGCGCAGTGGCGACACATAGGCGCCGGAATAGTTGACGCCCTTGGTGACCGCAGGCCAACCGTAATTGGTGTCTGGCTTGACGAGGTTGAGTTCGTCGCCTCCCTTGGCGCCATGCTCATGGGAGTACAGGCGGCCTGTGGCCTTGTCCAGCACCAGACCTTGGGGATTGCGATGACCGTTAGACCAAACCGCTGCGTTGCCCAAACCATTGCTCGCATAGGGGTTGTCGGCTGGTATGCTGCCATCGCTGTTGATGCGGATGATTTTTCCCATCAGGTTGAAGGTGTCCTGAGCGGCCTCGCGATACTCGAAGCCGTCGCCCGTGGTCATAACCAGCGTGCCGTCGAGCAGAAACAGCATCTTGCCGCCGTAGTGCACGGCGGTGTCTTTGAGGGGCGCAACCGTAAAAATCGGCGTGACGTTTTCTACCCGATCGCCGTTCAACCTGCCTGAAACGATGCGGGTACCGTTCTGTTCTGGTGTGCCGTAGGCGAAGGACAAATAAATGCGCTGATTGTTCGCAAAATTCGGGTCTAGGGTGATATCGAAGTAACCGCCTTGGCTAAGCACGTAGCTATTAGGCAAACCTTCAAGAGCGGGGGATATGACGCCCTGCGCCGAAATGCGCCGCACCTCGCCGCTGCGCATGGCGACCAGGTAATCACCCTCTGGCAAGAATGCAATGGACCAGGGGTAGTTTAAATCGTCTGCCACGGTTTCGAGCGTATAGCTGGCCTGAACCGATAGACTGCCTATCGCCAATGTCAGGGTTAGCAAAAGAGACGTGAAACGCATGAGATACACCTTATAAGAGCAGTTAGGACCCAAGTATCGGATATTAGGATCCAAATCGGTAGCGTATCTTAACGACCAGTTGGTCGGCGATGGGATCTGCCCATGCCCTGTCGAGCAAGTCGCTGAAATTGTCTTGGCCTAAGGGCCTGGCGATGTCAGACGCTTTGACGTAGACAATGTACAAGTCAGACAAAGGCGCGATTTCCCAGCGGTAACGCGCCTGAAAAACGATATCCGAAATCGCGAAGGAGTCCGATGCGCCTTCGGGCTTGATGGTAGGGATGAGATTACCGGGAGTTTCCGGGATCAGGTAGAACGCATCCTCATTGGCTTCGATGCCGATCCATTGCATGGAAATTTTGAATTGCTGCTTGGCGCTCAAGAAATATTCCGCGGTGATGTTTGGCTGTAATCCATCACCGACGAACGTGGTCATGTTGCGACCTTCTTGGTGCAGCAACCAGCCGTCTCGGTCGTAGTAGCTCAGCCCCGCGGACAGATTCAAACCGTCTAAGGGGCGCCAATTGACTGAGGCTTCGTACTTGAAACTGTCGCCGCCCAGGTCTTCCTCAAAATAGCCCGTGCCCAACACGAAACTCAGCGCCTGAGTCGTGTTGGATTCGAATTTAAGACCCACTGAAGTACTTTCGCTAGTACGAAAGGCGCCATTGCCAAAACTGTTCAAGTCGTCGTAGCGCGGTAGGAAGTGATCCAAGCGAGCAGTGACCGATGTTAGATTTTTAAAGGTTGTGCGATTGGCGAAGGAAATACCGCCCCGGGAGAACAAACCGTCACCGTTTTGCTGAAGAAAACCGCGTACATCGAATTGGTTGTTTCGAGCCCAGCTAAGATCCGATGTGGTCCGGGTGTGCGCACTGCGAATTTGTCGATAGTTGTTGCGCGCCTGAAATCCCAGATCGTTGATGTTGACGCGCTCATCGAAGTATTCGATGCCAAGCCGCTGTCTTACACCTTGGCGAAAGGTGTATTCGAAATCCAAAAAGCCGCCGTAGCCAACGTCTTGGTCGTCGAGGTCTGAACGAAACACCTGTCCGTCCATCTTTAACTTGCCGTCTTTCGTCAGAAGGTGCCAGTCCAAGCCAGTGACGTAAGCGTCCCGATCATAGTGCTGTACTGCTGTCGTCAGCAGCCCGATGGCACGATACCCGTTGCTGTTGTTTTCGTAGAGCAAACGCGCGATGCCGTAATCCGAGCCGTCTTGGGTTAGATAAACCTCTTGCCCATTTTCAGTGGCCTGTAGCCGTACGTCGTTTTCAAAAGCGGTGAGTACGCCATAGCGGAAGCTACCGATTTGCCCCGTTGCTTTGGCGGCCCCGAGCAAGTCCGTGGGCAAGCCACTTTCTCTGTCTGAAACGCTTTGGTTGGCCTGCAGCACCGGCGCTTGGGGGCGGCCCCCAATGCGTCGCGTATTGACCAATGTGGTCGGCAAGCCCGTGTTGCCTACCCCGCTGCTGCGGGTGTCTGCCCGCGGGGACGCCACAAAAATTTCCTGACCTTCAACAAAGAACAGCCGTTTTTCCTGAAAAAACGTTTCGGTAGCCGAGAGATTGACGACGGCGTCATCCGATTCAACGTTGCCAAAGTCTGGATTTAACGTGGCATTGAGCTGGAAGTTGCTGGAGGGTCGCCAGAACACATCAGCACCGACCTGATAACGTGTTTCGTCGTCAATGTTGTCTTGGGTGACTGAGGTGAAGGGGTAGATGTTGTACTGCTGGCGTGGCGCGATGCCGGTCAATTCGATTGGCTGAAGAACAGATAAAAACTTTGGTCGGGTACTGGGCAGAGCAGGCCAGCCCCAACGCTCGTCTAGGTAGGCTACCTTGCGGGACATGTAGACGCCCATGTTGCGGACGTCCCCGCTACTGGGCATGGAGATCGCGCTCCATGGAATAAAAAATTCTGCCGACCAGCCGGTGTCAGTCTCAACGGATGCGCCGCGCCAAGGGCCATCCCATTCGTTAGAGAATCGGTACTCGGGCAGCACGGTACCGTCCATAAGCGAATCGCCTAGGTTGATCCCAAACCAGAATCCGTAAAGGCCCTCCCCAGAGGTGTCTAGGGTGAGATTGATGCTGTCGCGGTTCAATCCGCTGAATACATCTCTACCGGAGGGGCGCTTGATCAACGTGTCCTTGGGCTGTTCTAAGTCTGCGCCAATGTATAAACCCTCGTCGGTGTAGGCGAATTTGATGTGCGTAGCGTGGGGTACGTCGGCTAGGGTGTCCGGCTCCAGAACCACAAATTTCCCAAGGTTTGGCAGCGTGCTCCAGATGGCTTCGTTGAGCTCGCCATCGATCTGAATGTCTGCGTCTGTTTCGGTAGTTTTCTGAATGCTGATGGCGTTCTCAGAGGCATTGGACGCAGGTTCTCCTACCAATCTCATCGGTACACCCTTGGTGCCATCCAATGCCACGGTATTGGTCGGAGCGAGAGTTGGTATCGGTCGTTGAACTGCGGTGTCTCGAGCGATCTGAGACGTCCTTGGCGAGGGTTGTTCGGGTTTCGGTTGAACGCCCTGTGAACGGACAATCCAAGCCCCGTTGATGTCGTTGTTTTTGGCGACGACCACGGCGCGTTGCGCTTCTTGTCGGCTGCTATAGGGACGGGACAGCACGCGATAAACCGCGCCCTGCTGCGTTTCTGCGCGGAGAACTTGATGGCCACCGCCAAGGTTTGCGTTAGCCGTTTCTAAGGCTCGGCGCGCATTGTCCAGTTGGGTATAGCTGCCAATGGACACTTGAAAAATAGTCTCAGCTTGGCTCACCCCGCAGACGATGCTTAGTGTGATAAGGGCAATTGCTGAACGAATGTTATGAAAACGGCCTGCGGCGGATTGTGTCAACGGCCTATTCCTTCTTTGACCCAACGGATTTTGATAACTGTTATTATACGGGGGAAATGGTTCATCGCCAAAGGTTTGGCGATGTTGTCCAACGAGAAAAGCGGTTAGCCCTAGGCCTGCGGGTTGCCGTAGAACGCGCGGTTGACGTCGGACTGATAGCGACGCAGCCAGGGATTGCGGGTGCGAATTGGCCAATCCGAGAACAACAGACTCATGACCACCCGCCGCTCGTCGCTGATCAAGGGTCGAACCCGATGGAGTACGTGGTCACCCTGGAACAGCACCAGGGAATTGCGCAGGTTGCGCTTAGGTATTTGTGCAACGTCGCCAAAGGGTTGGAGTTCGAGCTTAGACGTCGTATCCAGCGTGTCCTCAATGAGGGTCAATATTCCTGCCCAACGAGCACCGAGATAGATGTTGCCGTCCATATGCCAGTCGGTCCCGTCACCGATTTCCTCTGTACCTTTAGGGGCATCATAAAACAGCAGGCTGAGACGGTGCGTGTCAACGGCGGGCACCAAGGCTAATGTTTCGATACCCGTCGCCATGCGCAGCCTTTGAATGAACTCATCGCCGGAAAAGTACTCGAGCCACGGCTTGACCGTGCTGCTGTTGAGCTCGTGGCCACCTATGGCCATGCCTTTACGCCAGTGACTGTTTTCCCTAACCGCTTGGGCGTGAAGTTCTGAAACAGCGTCCAGCAGGCCTTCGTATATGTGGTGGGGCAGAACATTTTCGATGACGTGGTAGTGCTGGGCGTTTGCACTGACCACGCCTTGACGGTTCACTTTGTTGTGTTTGTGGAGGGCTACTTCGGCTCTGAGTAGGCGCCATAACTGGTTAATCATCCCCCATTTTAGCAGACTCAATGCGGTTTGCTCCTCCGCCCAGAGCAGCTACCATCAGGGTTCGAGAGATGACTGAAGTGATCGCAGAGAAATTGTGATTCGGGCAGTCCAAAATGCCAGGGATAACGTTGCGGAGGTAACAATGAAAATAAAACAACGCGGGATGGTCGCACTGGTCCTGTTGGCGTCGGTTGTAAGCGTACAGGCAGATGTGCCACGCACACCGTCGGGTAAGCCTGATCTGACGGGTACCTATGACACCGGCACGTTAACGCCGCTCCAGCGCCCAGAGTTTTTGGGCAATATCGAATACCTCTATGTCTGGGTGGCAGATCTGTTGAACTGGGCTGCTGGGGTTGCCATTGACTGGACCTGGGAAGACGAAAGTGACCCAGACCGAGAGGCACCGCCCAAGGGTGGCGACGGCAACAACACCGCCGGTGCCGGTGGGGTTGGGGGCTACAACGCTTTTTGGATTGATCCGGGCAGCGCGGTAACTGCCGTAGATGGAAAAATTCGCACGTCTATCATTTACGATCCGCCCAATGGCAGACAGCCCAAGACCCTACCGGGGTTTGACGCTCGTATGGGTTCGCGTTATCAAAGCTTTATTCACGAAAACACGGGCACGGCGAGTTGGCTAGCCCACGACGGCGAAGGTCCCTTTGACGGTCCGGAAAGCCTTGCGCCAAGTGAGCGGTGCTTGATCAGCTTTGGGGCAACGGTGCCGAATATTCCCAGTTTGTACAACAACTACAAGCGCGTGGTGCAAACGGATACCCACGTCATGATCCTGCAGGAAATGGTGCACGATGCGCGCATCATCCGTATCGATTCCGAGCATGGCCCCGAGAGCAATCGTAAGTGGATGGGTGACTCGATTGCTTATTGGGATGGTGATGTGCTGGTGGTGGAGACTAAAAATTTCAAGCGCGTAAACGGATTGGTTGGTGCTGACGAAAACTTGTCTGTGATCGAACGGTTTAGCCGAAAAGAAGACGGAAACTTGCTTTACGATTTCACCGTCAACGATCCAACGGCTTGGGAAACAAGCTGGAGCGGTAAGTACGAATGGCAGTCGAAGCCCGAGAGTAAGGTGTATGAATACGCCTGCCATGAAGGCAACTATGCGATGGGCAATATCTTGCGCGGTGCTCGCCTGCTGGAAAGCGAGTGGCAGCCTGCGATGGATGTTGCTGACGCAGCCGAAGGCGCGGATTAATCGACCACTATCGCTGGAAACGTCGACTGACGAGGGTACGTCCGAGTGCGTCTTTGCTAGAGTCTGGGTAACACGAGAGACGAATGATAGTGGGTTGATCGCATGAGACAGGTTGTATCGGCGTTAGTGATCTGGTTTTTTTGCGCGAGCGGATGGGCGAACCCACCGACGCAAGAACGAATGACTGATGATCAGGGCGATAGAACCTCCTACGTGACCAAGATGGCTCTGATTCAGGGCCATTTATGGGTGGCAGCGCAGTTGGTCGAGGCGGGGGAAATGGATCTTGGGGCCAAGCACGCGAAGCACCCGGCGCAAGAGGTCTATCAAGAGCTTCTGCCATTCTTCCGTCAGATTGGGTCGGCCGGTTTTGCCGACGAACTCGATGCCATGTCCCAGCAGTTTCACAGCGCAAATAAGGCCGATTTTCCCACGTCCTATCTGCGCGTCATGGCAGTGATTAATGGCATTGTCGCCGATCAAGGCCTCGATGATGCCGCAAAATTGAGAGTGGCTCGGGCGCTGATCGCGCAAGCCGATATCGAGTACCGCGCCGGGGTGGTCGGCGGTGAGATTGCAGATTTGCAGGAGTACCAAGACGCTCGGGGCTTTCTGCACGTCGCCGAAACCTTTGTGGCGCAATGTGCTGGTTCAAAACAGCGGGACAGATTGCTGGACCTGTTGCAGTCGGCAAAAAGCCTGTGGCCCAGTCTCAATCCCAAGGGGACGATACCTGGGGATATGCAGACACTGACACTGTTGACCGGCCAGCTTGACGCTGCGGCGCAACTTGCTTCCCCTTAGTCTTTGCGCATACATTTCGGGGCTATGAATTTCGCTTGAGGCGGGCGCTTTGCCTGTTCGTGAAATGATGAGGTCAAATACTGCAAGGATTCACTATGCTGACACTTCACTTTGCTCCCAACTCCCGCGCGGGACGAATCGTCTGGTTGCTGGAAGAACTGGAATTGGATTACGACATCAACAAGATGGCGTTCCACCCCCAAGATCTCAAGTCTGATGAACACCGGGCGCGCCATCCGCTGGGTCGGGTGCCTGTGCTGGATGACGGCGACGTCCGTATATTTGAATCCGGTGCTATCGTGGAATATGTGTTGGCCCGGCATAAAAACGGCGGGTTACGACCGGCCGAGGCGGCGGCGGAATTTCCTGACTATTTGCAGTGGTTTCATTACTGCGAGGGAATGGTAATGCCGCCAGTGAACACCATCGTGGTGCAAACAGTTTTGCTGCCACTGGATCGTCGGGACGAAACGGCATTGGCTCAGGCAAAACGTTTGCTGTCCAAGGCGCTGGAACCTGTGAATGATGCGCTGGAGGGGCGGGACTATCTGATTGGCGAATTTTCTGCAGCGGATATCATGCTGGGTCACGCGTGCTTCATGAGTAATCGCCTGGGCTGTGTTGGCGACGAAATGCCCCACTTGAAAGCCTACGTTGAACGCATTGCGAATCGCCCCGCCTTTAAAACAGCGATTGAGATGCAGTAACCGAGCATCACCGGATTGGAACAGTATCTGCCGCTTTGGGCGTTTATCGTTCTTATGGTCGGTACGCCGGGACCCGCGAATCTGCTGATCATGAGCGCCGGCGCTCAGCACGGGTATCGGGACTGCGTGCCCTTTGGCCTGGGTTTGATTGGGGGCAAACTCCTGTTGAATCTGGCCATGGCGATTGGTCTGGGGGCGTTGCTTACGCTCTACCCCTTGCTCGGCAGTGTCTTTGCCTATCTGAGCGCGTTTTACATGAGTTGGCTCGACTTGCGAGGCTGGAATGTCAGTCCCGTAACGGGTGGTTCAACGGCGAAACCCGGTTTTTATCAGGGGCTGCTCGTCCATCCGCTGAATCCTAACGCCTGGGTTATGACGACCTTGGCCTTTTCGCAATTCGGTGCGGGCTTGGATGAGCCGTGGCAGCGCTACGTCGTCATTCCCCTGAGTTTTGCCGTCGCCCAAGGCTTGCTGCACAGCGCTTGGTGCGTGTCGGGGTCAGCTCTCAGCGCGTCTCTTGGAGGCAGTCTGGTGCTGAACCGCAGCCTGATCGTGGTCACACTGGCCACCGTAGTCTGGGCCCTGCTCTGGGCCACTTAACTACTTTTGATCGACTACATAGTCCGATAGGGCCTTGATGAATGCGAGGGCCCGGGCTTCTAACGCATCATTCCATGCCTCTGGCCAAGCGCTCTGCAGAACCACGATGAGATCCCGACGGGTGTCGATCACAATGTACTGACCGAACACACCCTCAGCCGCATAGATACCGTCATCAAGCAGCCACCAAAAATAACCGTAGCCTGTGTAGCGCTTAGAGGGTGTCGTCGATTGCTGCATCCAGTGGTCGTTCAACAGCCCATTGGTCGGGGATTTCGTATTGGCCAGCGCGAATAAACCCAGGCGGCCATAGTCTCGAAGGCTGGCGCTGATACAGCATCCTGCGAATTCCCGACCGTCTGGTCCATCGAGCAACCAGTT
>JAACDS010000403.1 GCA_009936895.1 Pseudomonadota bacterium | reverse complement strand
TTGGATATACCCAAGGGTGGGATGACGACAAGCCACCATCGACCGGTACGGCCTGACCGTTGACATAGGAGGCGCGGTCGCTGAGCAAGAAGCAAGCCATCTCGCCAATTTCATTGGGCTGACCAAAGCGCTTCATTGGATTGATCTGACCGATTTTGTCCTCCTTGCCGCGCTCTCTAGCACGGTCGAACGTGGGTTTGGTCATGCCAGTTTCAATGAGGCCCGGACAAATGGCGTTGATGCGAACACCACTCCCATAGGTTTGGTACGCGGTGGTTTGTACGATACTGACGACCCCGGCCTTGCTGGCCGAATAATCCACGCCCCCTGCATTGGCTCGTAACCCCGCGACGGAAGCCGTACACAAAATTGCGCCATGCCCTTGTGCCAAGAAGTGTTTCAGGCTGTGTTTGACCGCCAGAAAAACGCCGACCGTGTTGACGCCCAAGGTGCGCTGCCAATCTTCAACGGTCAGTTCTGTTACCGACTTGCCGCCACCAGATACACCGGCATTTGCGTAAATGCCATCGATGCTGCCGTAGTGGTCTACGCACTGTTGGACAAAGGCCTCGACCTCGGCTTCTTCCGCCACATTTGCGCGTAGGGATGTCGCTGTGCCGCCAGCGGCTTGAATTTCTGCGGCTGTGGCGTCTGCGCCTTCAGTGAGATCGACGCAGAAAACGTTGGCTCCATAGCCTGCGGCCAACAAGCTCGTTGCGCGACCGATGCCGCTGCCGGCACCCGTGATAAGGATATTTTTATTGTTGAGCATGCGAATCTCTAGCGAATGGCGATGGGGTTAATGACGGCTTGGACCGCACCCACAAAGCGCGGCACGCCCAGGACAAACAGAAATTCGGTTGCACCATCAGCGGCTAGGGCGCGTGTGTCCATGTTTTCCAAAATGTAGACACCATTTTTCGCCAGCAGTTCAGGGTGTACGGGAAAGAGTTCCGTGGGGTTTTCGCCGGGCAGAACTTCCAGCGCCCAGCTATCGGAGCCTACTGCGGCAACGCCCAGGCTCGCTAAGTACTTCGCACCATCCACACCCAAGCCTGGCTCGCCTGCCATAAAGCGTTTGGGATCGGATTCCATAACGTTGAGCCAACCGGTGTGGAAGAGCACCACATCGCCTGCTTCAATGGTGATATTGGCGGCTTTGGCTGCGGCCTGAATCTCGTTTCGCTTGAAGGCGGTGCCTTCAGGAAGAATGTCCTTGCCCATAAGCTTCGCCATATCCAGCAGCACGCCGCGAGTGGCAACGGGCGGTAGTTTGTCGATGGACAACTTGGTCAGTCCGGACGGCGTGACAAAGTCCTTGGCGGAATTGCCGTTGTAGTACATATGGTTTTCACCCATATGACCCAAGCCGTCTATCTGGCTGCCAATGCCCATCCAAAAGGTCATCAGATCGTCGTTGCCGGTCGCTTTGTTGCTGCCCAATGGCGTACCCATGCCGTCATCGAGTTGGAGCACGGTAACGTTGTAGCTGCGCGGCGAATAAGCCGGCGAATCAGGACCAGTTTCCACGCCAAGGGCGTACGTTTTACCGAGTTTTACCAAGCCTGAGGCCTGTAGAGTTTTCTCTGGGCTTAGCTCGTTAAGCGCACCAATGGTGTCATCGGTTCCGTATTTGGACGGGTACCAGCTGTCTCCTGCTTGAGCAGTGCCAGCGAGCAGCGTTAGGACAGCGATGCCTCGCAAAGCGCCCTTTAATACGGTAAGAAAATGTAAATTCATCATGGCCGGTTCCTCTCCTAAAAAACTAGTCGCCGCGCTGTTTCAACGCGTCAGTGAGCTGTTGGTAAATGCCGCCAAATGCGCCATTGCTCATAATCACGATATGCTTTTTGCGCCCGTTAGGTTCTGGCGCCTCTGCGATTAACTGCTGTACCAGTTTATCGACATTGTCGACAATTTTTGCCGGAACCACACATCGCTCGGCGATTTCATGCAAATCCCATTTGATGTTCTCGCCGCGAAACCAAATGACTCGATCTGCCGCGGCGCAGCAGGTGGTCAGTTCGTTACGCAAGGCGCCCAATGACATGGTATGAGTGCGGGGCTCGATGACCGCGATAATCTCATCCTGGCTGGATTGTGAACGTAATCCTTGGAGGGTTGTGCGTATCGCGGTTGGGTGGTGGGCAAAGTCATCGTAAACGACGGTGCCCTCGCTTTGATAAATCACTTCCATACGGCGCTTAACGCCCCGAAATTCGCTCAACGCTTCGATGGCGACCTGAGTTTCTACCCCTGCATACCGGGCTGCGGCGATAGCGTTTAGCGCGTTGAACCTGTTGTGCTCGCCCATCAAAGACCAT
>JAACDS010000402.1 GCA_009936895.1 Pseudomonadota bacterium | reverse complement strand
GAGGGTGAATAGCGGGTCTACGACTGAAATGGTATTCCACGCAATCCGTGCATCGGAAAACGGCCAGAGCAGTAACGTCCCGTAGGTAGTACAGGCGTCAAGCAAGCCGTGGGTTGCATAACCCATCAGTGTGGTCAACCAGACGGCCCTTAAACTCATGTGGCGCCGTACAAAGGGCCAAAATGCGATTGCACACAGAAGTGCGCCAAAAGGGACAAAGACCAATGAGTGCGTGAACTGACGGTGATACTCCAACTGCAGGAGCGGATCCGTTGACGATTGGATGAGCACGTCCAGATCAGGGGCCATGCCGGCGAGGGCGCCAATAAGTCCAATGCGAGCGAGGTCTGCCTTCTTGATGGCTGACTGCGCGGCGGCGGCACCGATGGTTGCTTGGCTAAGAGGGTCCATGATCGATCCATACATTTGGTCTAATTGAGGCGTGAGCTACGGTCATTAGAGCGAAGATTCTATTGGGATATCGGCTCGAGTAAATCACCGCGCCACGCCGGCCAAGGAGTATACCAATCGATAATCCTCAGCGATGAGGTAACATGCAGTGATCGTGTTCCGATGGGGAAGGTAAGTAGGGTTTGATGGTGATCTTTAACATGCAACGACTCCTCGACGCTCTACAAAAACGGTGGCCCGGACACGAAGGGCTCCCTATTTTTATGAGAGGTGTTGCGGCAGCGTTGGTTTTGTTTGTCGTTACGCCTCAATCTCTCGAGGCCATGGCTGATCGCTATCGCTATCCACTCGGAGACATTAGCCAAGCAGAGTTGTTAGAGCGTCATGAGGTGTTCAAGCGCAACTATGATGCGTATGAGGTAACTGCAGGAATCGATGGGCTACCCGCAGATCTGGAAGTGAAGATTCTGTTCGGTACCTGGTGTCACGACAGCGAGCGCGAAGTTCCTCGCATGTTGAAGCTGCTTGCAGTATCCGGTGTGAAAGCAGAAAACATCAGCCTCATTGCGCTCGATATCCGAAAAGAGGAGCCCGAGGGTAGGGCAAAGGCCCTCGGGGTAAAATACACGCCGACGTTTATCTTTTTCAGTGATGGCAACGAACAGGCCCGGATCATTGAGCACCCGAGCAAAGGTTTTAAGGAAGACCTGTCTGCTCTTTTCAGCCCAGCTAAATAGGCGGTTGTGGAAACCGTGAACGGAAACGAAAGCGTGCTACGTTTCCTCTCCGAAGCAAGCCTGCTAATCGCTTTGAATCATACCCTTTTACTAATTCGACGCTGCAACTTCTTTGCTGGCATTCTCGAGACCACAGTCATCTGCAAGAAAGTCCAGTATTGATTCATATAAAGCGGACTTGTGATGGTAGAAAAGTGTGGTGTAGAAATGGTCCGCTCCATCCAACAAAAGGGATTTGTGCGGGATGCCAGACTTCTCTAACGCTTTTACGTATTTATAGAAGTGTTCTGGCGGAACTCGCTGGTCAGCACTCGGGTGAATTACTAGTAAAGGAATATTTACCTTCTCCACCTCTTTGATGGGTGAAACTGAGCCATCCCAGGTAGTGAGCTGTTCAATCTTCTGCGTGCCATCCATCCGGTATCGATAATAATCCAGTTGCATGTCTGGATCGCTAACGGCGGCCCCGGCAATAGCGCATTGGTAAATTTGGTCTTCTCTTGCCGCTGCTATGAGGGCTGCGTATCCCCCATAGGACCAGCCAAACATGGCTATCCGATCGGCATCCACACGTCCCGCCTTAACAAGGTGGAGAGCACCATCATCCTTATCGTCTTGCATTGCGCGGCCGGTCTCTGAGCCTTCGATAAAGGCTGACTGATAAAATTCAAGTCCATATTTTTTAGAGCCACGATACTGTGGCTGAAGAACCATGTACCCATAATATGCGAGCATTTGCGCCCATTCGTCATAGCGATCTATCGTCTCGGAAACGTAAGGACCTCCATGGGGCATTACTACTAGCGGGAACGGCCCTTCGCCCTTTGGTACAGTCAGATACCCCGGTATTTCTCGGCCGTCTCGTGCTTTGTAGGTAATGTATTCTACTTCAGACAAGTCTTCGTATTTTAGATATGGCTTGTTGCCACTTATCTCTGAAATACGGCCGTTTCGAATTAAGTAGTAGGTTCCCGGGTCACGCGGTGAGTAGGTATAGACGATGAGGGTATTGCCGTCCATTGATCGGTTAGTCACGTAAATTTGTCGATCAGCAGGCAAAAGCGCTTCAAGCTGTTGGTACAAGGCCGCTTCTTCTGCATCAAAAAATTCGTTGTAACATTTGTCTTTGCACCAACGTATTCCAACTGGAGTATCGGGGTG
>JAACDS010000401.1 GCA_009936895.1 Pseudomonadota bacterium | reverse complement strand
TGAGCAGATTACACATGAAAATGTCGGCTTTTCGCGCCAACTGACGGACCAACTCGGCGCCCTCAGGCTGATCTAGAGCAACAGCAATAGACTCTTTGCCGCGATTGTCGACATCGAACTGAAAGTCGTAGTCTTTGAACGCCTCGTCAAAACGATCTCCCTTGACCGGGCGACTCATGCCTCGCATGGGATCACCTGAGATGGGCTCGATTTTGATGACCCGAGCGCCCATGTCCGCCAACACAGCGCCAGCACTCGGCGCCGCCATCCAATTGTCAATTTCCAGTACAACGACATCGTCTAATGGTGCGGCCATGCTCGGTCTCTCCCCGTAAATACAAAGCATGGATTACATCGAAGGGAAGGGGATGGTGCAAGGGTTATCCAAACAGACAGGTGCCGCCGCTAAGAGAATCGCCCGGCATTTGGAGATGGTCTCGACGAGCTCAAGTTTTTCTGGGCTGGAGCTCAGGGTCTAACGTGCACTGGACCCTCGTGGTATCAGGGACTCGTTTGTGCACAGCGATGTCGTTCGCTACCTCAAAGACGACATACCCATCGTATCCAATGCTCGCAACATCCGCTTAAGCGCAAAATGCCGATAACTGTTGAGAATAAGTTCCTCGGCTTCCTCCTTGTCCGCTTTCTGGTGGATGTCCAGATTCAGCCAGCCCCGATGGCCAATGTACTGGGGGATTCGATATCGTGGATCGGCAGTGCGCAGGGCTTGTTCTTCTCCCCCGGTCCAAACGCTCAGTTCCAGTTTGCCTTGGTAAAAATGCAGCGTGCAGAAGGTCTTCTTGCCAGCGCGGAAACTGGGCGCGCCAAACTGCTGATCTTGGCGTGTTTCGGGTAGGGCCAGGCAGTATTCGGCGATCTGTGCCTGAACGGCAGCAAGCTCCGGCTTCTGGAAGGGGTCAAAGACCGCTGGGTCGAGGCCCTCGGTAGGTGGTTCGATACAGACCGGTTCGGGCTGTTCCGCAAGCACCTTGGCGGTTGCGATGTGGGCGTAAGCCTCATAGATCCGTTGGCTGATGATCTGCCAGTCGAGACCTCTGTCGAGGTTCAGGCCCAGCCAGCCCCTGGGCCCGACGTAGGGTGGCACAAAGTAGAGAGCCTGATTTTCCTCTACGTAGAACCGTTGCGCGCCGGGTGGGCTGTTGAGCCATAGCGCAATGCGGCCATCGCCGTGATGATTGATTTGATAGATGGCGAAGGTCTTGTTGGCAACCCTGAAATTGGGGCTGCCTCGGCTGACCACCTCGGAAACGTCGCGCATTCCAAGACAAACTTCGCGTACGGCATCGCTGATGTTCTTGCTCATTAATCTTTGTTCCGCTGGAAATTGACTTGCGTGTTAGACTACCGGGCTTCTCACCTCGGCCATACTTTTGCAACAAGCTGTTACTCAAAAAGCCAAACCATTTCTCGGTTGGAAGATGGTTCTCGTGGCCTTTTGCATCGACTTTGTCGCTGTTGGGTTCTTTTTTTACTCCTACGGCGTGTTTTTTAAAGCCATCGCAGAAGATTTTGGCGGCTCTCGGCTGGGTGTCGCCATTGGCCTGACGGTTACTAACGCGGTGGGTGCCATCGCCGCACCCTATGTGGGGCGTGCGCTAGATAAGTATCCGCTGCGTAATGTGATGGGTATTGGGGCCCTGTTTATGGCTTTTGGTTTCCTTGGCTTGTCCTTTGTGCAAAACGAGCTGCAGTTTTATTTGGTGCTGGGCTTGTTCATCGGATTTGGGGCCAGCAGCATGGGCAACCTGGCTACCAGTAAGCTGGTGACCAACTGGTTCGACAAGCGTCGGGGCACGGCGCTTGGTATCGCGGCGGCCGGAGTGTCATTGTCCGGTGTGATCATGCCGTACATCAGTGCAGAACTGATAGAGAACTTTGGCTGGCGTCAGGGCTTTTTGGTTTACAGCGCCTTTACCTTTCTTGTGGTGGTGCCGCTGATTTTTCGTCTGGTGATTTCTCGACCCGAGGATGTTGGGCTGCGACCCGATGGCGCGATGCCGATCAAATTCGACGACGGCACCATCGTGCCGCCAGTGGAAAAAACGCCACCTAAGATGCGCCTGTTGGAGCTGTTCAAAGAACATAACTTTCGCATGATCGTCCTGACCTTTTCGCTGCTCTTCTGCAGCATGAGCGCCACGTTGACACATATGATTCCGCGACTCACAGACTTTGGGTATACCCTGGTCGAGGCGTCCCTAGTGATGTCGCTGTGCGCGGGTTTTGGTGTCGTCGGGAAGCTGAGCTTTGGTTGGCTGAGCGATCGGCTCAGTGTTCGCAAGGTAATGGCCATCGTCATTTTTATGCAGTTCACCGGCCAATATCTGATGTTCAGTTCGTTGGATTACCTGACGTTTGCCGTTGGTGCCAGCATGTTTGGTTACGGTGTCGGTGGCGTTGTACCCATGCACGGTGCTGTGGTCGGCAAAACCTTCGGGCGGGACCGTTTTGGTGCGGTATTGGGGCTAATGCGCCCTGCGATGTTTCCAATTCAAATCCTTGGCGTGCCCTTTGCGGGTTGGATTTTTGATGTCACCGGGTCTTATGACATCGCGTTTCAGGTGTTCCTTGGTTTGTATTTCTTAGCGGCGTTAGCGGTGTCGTTCTACCGTCAGCCGGCCAAAACCGTCACGTAGACGTTTCGGCGGTACGCTTTCAGGATGAGTCGCAACGGCTGGCTAAAAACGCGATTTCAGCAGCTGAATTTCGGGGCTACCCTGACTGACGCACCTTAGCCGCACGGCGTCTCCCAGCGCGTGTTCCGCCACGTAGGGTTCAAAACTGACGGTGGTGAAGGGCTTGATGTCGTCGAATTCCAGTTCAACGGTAAAGCCTTCGACCACTGGCAGCACGGTGACGGCACTGACGTTGGTCAACATTTCTGCCAGCTCTGCGGTGAGCGCTTGTTGTGAAGAGCGATCGGCACCCACCCCGCGAACCAGATATTTCAGTAGGCAGGGTTGCCGCTGGCGAATGTGTTCAGACATGAATCCTGCTTATCGGTAAAAGAGAGTTCGCAGCGGTGTGTTGTTAGGCGTTCTTCCAGATTGGCGCACGTTTTTCCAGAAAGGCGTTTACCCCTTCACGCTGATCTTCGGTGCTGAACAGATCAACAAATTTCTCGCGTTCATAAGGCAGGGCGTCGCCCACTGCATTGTCGCGTGCCTGATGAATGAGCTCTTTGCAGTAGGTCACTGAAATGGGGCTTTGCTGGGCAACTTGGGCTGCTAATGCTAAGGCGCGCTCTTTCGCGCCACCGGTAGCGACCACTTCCTCGACGAGGCCTATACGCTCGGCGGTTTCGGCGTTCACGCGTTCACCGCACAAAATCATTTTCTTCGCCCATCCCTCGCCGACTAACCACGAGAGGCGTTGGGTGCCGCCGGCGCAGGGCAGCAAACCCACCTTGGGTTCGGGCAGTGCCATCTGGGCCTGAGTTTCAGCGATGCGAATATCACAGGCGAGGCAGGCTTCTAGGCCGCCACCCATGGCGAAGCCGTTGATCGCAGCGATGGAGACGCCGCGAAAGTTCGCCAGACACTCAAACCCTTTGCCAAAAAACTCCGCCATCTGGCGTGCGTTGTCCGGATCGCCGTCGGCGAACAGATTCAGGTCGGCACCGGCAGAGAAGAATTTTTCTCCTTGTCCGGTAATCACTAAGGCGAAAATGTTCTTGTCTGCGTTCAGCGCGTCGATCAGTGCGGCCAGCGCAGGCAGACTCTCGGTATCCCAAGTGTTGGCGCCGGGATTGTCGATGGTGATCAGCGCGGTGTGATCAATGATCTCAACGATGAGTTTGTCTGATGTGCTGATGCTCATTGAATAACCTCCAGTGCACCGGCCATCAGCATGCGACGAGAAATGATTACCCGCATGATTTGGTTGGTGCCTTCTAAAATTTGATGTACTCGCGTATCCCGCACGTAGCGCTCCATGGGATATTCCCTCAAATAACCGTAGCCCCCCAGCAACTGCAGGGCGTTGTTGCAGACGTTAAAGCCCGCGTCTGTGGCGAAGCGTTTTGCCATGGCGCAGTAGGTGCCTGCTTGGCCGTCACCGCTGTCGAGCTTGCTGGCTGCCAGTCGAATCATCTGCCGTGCAGCCACCAGTTCCGTGAGCATGTCTGACAATGCGAACTGTGTCGCTTGAAAATCAGCGATGGCTTGGCCGAATTGGTTGCGTTCCTGTACGTAGGCAGTGGCGTCTTCTAAGGCCTTTTGGGCTGTGCCAACGCTGCAGGTGGCGATGTTGATTCTGCCACCATCCAGGCCGTCCATGGCGATGGCAAACCCCTGGCCTTCGTCGCCGAGTCGATTCCTCTTGGGTACGCGGACATCGTCGAAAGTAATGGCTCGGGTGGGCTGGGCATTCCAGCCCATTTTGTGTTCGTTTTTGCCATAGCTGATGCCGTCGGCATCTGCGGGTACCAAAATTGCCGTGACACCCTTGGGGCCAGCATCGCCGGTGCGCAGCATCAGAACCAAGACGTCGGTTTCTCCGGCACCTGAGATAAACGCCTTGCTACCGTTGATGACGTAATGGTCACCGTCGGATTCTGCTCTGGTTCGCAGGGCGGCAGCGTCGGAACCGGCTCCTGGTTCGGTCAAACAATACGAGGCCAGCTTGGTTCCTGATACCAAGTCAGGGCACCACTCGTCAATGACTTCCTGTTGGCAGTAGCGGCCGATCATGTTGGTCGCCATGTTGTGAATGGTGAGAAACGCGGCGGTAGTTGTGCAGCCTTTGGCCAGCTCTTCGACGATGAGGCTGGCGTCCAATCGCGGCATGGCCAATCCGCCGGCATGCTCTGGTGTGTACATGCCCATAAAACCCAGTTCACCAGCCTGACGCAGTGCGCCCTTGGCGAAGTGGCTGTTCGCATCCCATTCAGCGGCGTATGGCGCTAACTGATCCTGAGCGAATGCTCTTGCAGTAGCGACGCAGCCTTGCTGTTCTTCATTGAGGGCGAAATCCATCGTCTCTCCTAGCGGATATCGTTAAGGGCCATGAGTGTAGTACAGCAGGGGCTTCGCATCATCACGTCGCTTGTTGCAGCAGTTTGGGCGGTTTGGCGAACCAAAAGCATAGGCCACCGGCCAAGGAGCAAAACGCAATGCATTTAAACGCCAAATCGTAGTTGCCGTAAATGTCGAACATGATGCCCGAAAATAATGGCCCCAAGGTCATGCCGATCATCACGATCAGTGAGGAGATCCCCATGATCGTGCCAAACGATTTTGGACCGAAGTAGTCGGCCCGCAAAGCCACCATCAATGGTGCTCGGACGCCCCAGGCCAGTCCGTGGGCTGCAGCAAAGACAAAAACAAGGCTTGGCTCGGCACCGTAGGTTAGGGCGAGCAGTCCAATAAAGTGGCCCATCATGCACAGTGTGCAAATGGTGCGTTTGTCGAAACGGTCGCCAATGATACCCCCAAGAAATAGCCCGCCCATTTGTACCGCGGTCATCAGCGCAAAAACGAAGCCGGCGTTGACTGGTGAGTAATCGAGGTCAAAGGTCAAATACGGGATGAGGTGGGCCAGCATGGAAGAAACCGTAAGCAGGGACAGGGCATGGCCGGTTGAGATGAGCCAAAACGAGGGTTCTCGGACGGCCTGACGCCAGGTGAGGCTGATCTGATTTGCTCTACTGACCGCGGTGTCACTATCGGTTTCATCGTTGGCTTCGTCACTTGTAGCCCGAACGCCGTCAGGCACTTCACCATAGTCTTCTGGCCGGTGTCGGACGAGACTGACCAGCGGGATGCCGACGACCAAGATTAAAAAGCCCGAATACAGCGCCATGGAACGCCAGCCAAAGGCTTCTAACCCCATCATGACAAATGGCACGCACAACCCGCCGGCTGAAAAGCCGATTTGTGACATGGCGATGGCTTTGGCACGGTGGGCGTCGAACCAACTGACGATAGACACCATGAGGGTGGCAAAACCGCCGAGGCTAGACCCTAGCGCAATCAGTATGAAGGCGACAAAGTAGGTGGTAATGGATTCCACCAAGCTGAAGGTGAAGAAGCCGATACTGAAAATAACCGTACCGATGATCAGGATACGACGGGGCCCGTAGCGATCAACCAACCAGCCTTGGAATGGCCCCAACAGGCCGCTTTCCAGCCGCGTTAGTGCAAACGCCAGCGACAGCACAGACATACTCCAGCCAAAGTCTGCCTGCAGTTTGAGGGCGTAGCCGCCGTAAGAGTGCATCCATGTCAGGGCAGCCAGCCACTGCACGCCAGCGCAAGCGGCGACAATCCACCAGCCATAGAACACTTTGCCGCCGGGGCGGAAGATGTTGTTTAGGCGAAGATGGAAGCGTGCGAGAGCGGATGACATAGGCTCATAATACGGACGGGTGACGCCGCTGACGAGATTGACAGTGTGTTCATTTCTTGCCGTCAGTAAATTGAATTGGAGCGTATTTGAATGAGCGACCGTAATTCCACTGCGGAACTGAACTCGGGTCAGGCCTTGGTGCTGTCCGGCGGTGGTGCTAGGGCCGCTTATCAAGTGGGTTGTTTGCGCGCTCTGTCTCAAGCACTGCCCAACTATCGACCGCAAATTCTCACAGGAGTATCGGCCGGTGCGATCAATGCCTCTCATCTGGCGGCCTTTCAGGGCAGCTGGCGGGACAGCGTTGAAGCGTTGGTGAGCCTTTGGCAGCAGATGCAAACCGAAAAGGTATATCGCACGGGCTTAGGCCCGATGATGGGTCGAATGGCCCACTGGGGTTTGCACTTTGTGAGTGGTGGTCGCTTGGGGCGCAAGGACATTCGCGGCATGGTGCAAAACGCGCCGCTGCGGTCGTACTTAGAGCAGCATCTGGCGCCTGATGCCGCGACCGGCGAGATTTGTGGGGTCGATCAAAACCTTGCCGATGGCTGGTTGAAAGCCCTCGCGGTGATGACGACAAATTACGCCAGTGGTCGCTCGGAGGCGTGGGTCGATACGCTCGAAGAAACCATCTGGAGCGGCAGCCAGGTTTCCGCACGGCGAACCTCGCTGACCATAGACCATGTAATGGCTTCCGCTGCTTTGCCCTTTTTCTTTCCCGCGGTCAGGCTTCGCAATCATTGGCATGGGGATGGTGGTGTGCGACTGGCTGCGCCGTTGTCGCCCGCACTGCGCTTGGGCGCGAAACGAATTCTGGCCGTGTCTCCGAGGGCGAAGCCTCAAGACCCCGTCGAAGGTCTGGTCACCTCTTACCCCTCACCGGGGCAGGTGGCTGGAGTAATGCTTAACGCAGTGTTCCTTGACTTGTTGGACTTTGATGCGATGCAAATGCAGCGTATCAATGACCTCCTGCGGCGGATTCCGAAACAAAACTGGGGCAATCAACGTCAGGTGGATGTGATGGTCTTGCGCCCACAACAGGATCTTGGGCAAATTGCCCGGGAGTCCCAGCCAGAAATGCCCGGCGCCTTTCGGTTTTTTGCCGGCGGGTTTGGTGGCCGCAATGAGCCCACAGCTGACGCGTTAAGTATGGTGAACTTCGAGCCCGGATACATTGGTCAGTTGATTGAGTTCGGCGAGCAGGACACGCGCGAACGCATGGACGAAATTGAAGCGTTTCTGCGAGGGGAAGATGCTTAGTCCAGCGCGGCTGATGAATTCATACAGTTAGCGTAGTAGGTGATCGTGCCGGGCCAATCCGAAAAGATAGCGCGCACGCCGACATCCTTGGCTAAGACATGGAGCACCTGCAGCACCTCGCTAGGGGAGGTCATGGCGCTGTGAATCGGGGCGTACATCCAGTTCGCAGGATCGGTTGGATCCCCCGCTTCGAATGTCCAGGTAATGATCTCAAGGCCCGCCGCCTTAGCCTGACGTGCGTAGTCACTGGGCACGATGCGTCCCTCGTTATCGAGGGTGAGCAGCATGGGTAGGGGGGGCGAAATGATCCGTAAGCCGCTGTCTCGCAGCGCCTTGAAGTCTGCCTGACTGCTGCTGAAATTTTGTGAGCGACCGCGAGGGTCGAGCCAGACCGCTTGGTCGGCAAATGTTGGGTGGGACTCGATCCAGTGCCAGACATCACTAGCGTTAAAAGACTGTGGGTAGACCCGGCTAGGGTCAATGCCGGCTGCCTGATATTCCGCTATCAGTTTGTTTGCGTAGGCTGCTTGGGTAAAACCTGGAGCGAAAGGCATGGGTACTGCAGGACGCTTAAGTTCTGGGGTGAATTTTCTGCCCAGTTCGTCAATCAGTTCGATGCTTTCGGCGTGGGTCATCAAGGTGCCGCAGGCGAGGGGATCGGCAACCACCGGTGACTGGAGTGGCAGAAGAAACGCTTGCAGAGTTTTGGCTTTCGGGTTGCTGCGGTCGGGCCGGGCACAAAGGGTTTGAAATTCACTTAAGGTGATGTCTGACGTGCAGCAGGTCGCGCCAGCCTGCTGGGATTCGGTGGCTGGCTGGAATGGTGTCGAACACTTTGCTGCCAGAGGGGTCCGTAGAATATTGGTGGTGGTGGCGAGGTCGCATTGAGAGTGTCGGCAGACCAATTCAAGGTCCTTAGTAAAGGTGACATCGCATTCGATGATGCCAGCCCCTTGCTCGGCGGCGGCGATGTAGCCTTCGCGGCTATGCTCTGGATAACCCAAGGGTGCGCCGCGGTGAGCGATGGCGAAGTCTGTGGGATAAAAGTCCGCCGTTGCGCAGCTTTGCAGCTGTTGTTTTAGCGCTTTGTCGGCCAACCCTTCGCTCAGTGCCAAGGCGCGTTTGGTAGGATCGATCGTCGCTTGCGCCGAGCCAAATCCGCACAGGGATGCGATCAGTAGTAAGGTTGAGGTTCTAGGCAACAGAGCGTTCATCAGATGTTTTATTTATCTCGAAGAAGAATGATCAGACAATACCATTGTTATTGTGTCCGAATGACGACAGGGATCTAATGCGCCGTGTGCTAGTCATTCAAAGTGCCGCGGCGGATGCTCCCGCTTGGCAGCGGCGTTGTATGGACAGTGTTCGGGCATGGGCGGATAGCGCAGGCTATGCCTACAGTTTTCTCGGGGATGAACTCTTCGATCAAGTGCCGGACTGGTACATGAAGAAGGTGCGTGGGCGCATGCCAATTGCAGCGGACTTGGGCCGGCTGCAATGGATCGAACGGCTGTTGTCCGAGGGCTATTCCTGGGTGCTGTGGTTCGACGCGGATGTCTTGGTATTCGCCCCAAGCCGGCTCGATATCCCGCTGGGTCAAAGCTGTATTTTTGGGCAAGAGCATTGGGTGCAAGCCAAGTCCAATGGCGAGTCGGATAACAAATCGAAAGACGGTGCTCGCTGGG
>JAACDS010000400.1 GCA_009936895.1 Pseudomonadota bacterium | reverse complement strand
GTGCAGTAGATTTACCACGTATTCGCCCGACTGAGTGGCACGCACGGTGACCGTTTCTTGATTGATCGGGTTGTTTACCTTGACACCATTGACGTTGATCTGATCGGCGAACACGCCTCGGTCGTCGCGATCAAGATGCATCAGGCCGCTGTCGCGGTTGTGGTACCAAACCAGTCCGCCTCGTGGATCTTCCACCAAGGCATCCACATCGTCCGGGTGTTCATCTGCCCAGCGTATGGTGATCAACACCTCGGCCTTACTCTCAATGTCACCGGTTTTTTCTGGCGTGCTGATCAGCATGAACGCAATGGCGAACATAAAGGCGAAGCCCAACAGGGTATTGAACAGCAGGTCGGTGAAGACGTCTTGCTCGCTATTTTGCTGGAAAAACCGATGCTTCACAGTCGGTTTACCCGTCGATCGGTTGGGTAGTGCCCAACAGCGACATTCGGTTTACCAGATTGGCCAGGGCGGAATCGAGCAGGTAATACTGTAGTTTCAGTAGGGTACTGGTCACTAATCCCGCCAGCGTGGTGTAAAGGGCTACCGCCATACCACCGCTCATCGCGGCCAACAGCTGTTGCATCAGTGAGGGGTCAAATTGATCGATCTCGCCGATTGGCAGCAACATCAAAATAAAGCCAATGACCGTGCCGGTGAGCCCGAGCTTCAGTAACAGATCGGCGACAAAATGGCCGGCGGCGTGCGTATTGGTGAGTTCATCACCAATGGTGTCGAGCAAATGCTGACGGTCGGCGACGGAATCGGTCGGTGTGGTGAGTGCTAATCCCACATAACTGCCATCCAGATTCGATGAAGCAGGTGGTGAGTCTGCGACGGATCGGCACAGCGCGTTCTCTCGATCTAAGGCTCTGGCTCGAACCAGCCAGTGCAGGGTAGCTAACGTGTACAGGGTCAGAATGACCCAACTGATCATGCTGCGGTCGGAGGTCAGCGCAAGCTGCAGTAAGCCGGTATTGGCTAAAACAAAGAAGCCGAAAAAAATCAGGCCCAGAAGAATCAGGGCACTTAAAAACACATGTTCGTCTGACTTGCCTAGCACGCTAAAAATCCTTTTGCTGTCACAGTGAGAGTGAGACCCCATCGACGTCTCCAGTGGCGACGTCTGACGATCTAGTCCTGATAGCTTGGGTCCAGCCGGTCGGCCAAACGGCGCATGGACGGCCATGCGGTTGTGCTCAGCCCTTCCCATGATGCGGGATTGTTGAAGGTTGTTTCCATCATGTCGATTGCGCCCTGATTGGGCATATTGAGCGTGCCGTTCATTGCGCCCACCTGAATCTTGCAGGCTCGTTCGATGTAGTAAAGGCGCATAAAACACGAACTCACACTGCCGCCAAGGGCCAAGGTGCCGTGATTGCGCAGCATCATAAGATGTTTGCTGCCGAGATCAGCGACGACACGCTCGCGCTCGTCTAGATCCAAGGCAACGCCTTCCCAGTCGTGATAGGCCGTGTCGTGGTAGACGAAGAGGGCGTGTTGAGTAATGGGCAGCAGGCCTTCTTGCATGGCGGATACGGCCACTCCACTGTCGGTGTGCAAGTGCATCACGGCGGCTGCATCGTGGCGGGCCATATGAACGGCGCTGTGAATAGTAAACCCGGCGGCATTGACTTCGTAACCATTGCTCAACACAACGTTGCCGTCGAGATCGACTTTTACCAGATTCGAGGCGGTGACCTCACTGAACTGGAAGCCGTAAGGGTTCAGTAAAAAGTGATCGTCGGGTCCCGGCACACGAGCAGAGAGATGAGTGAAGACCATATCGTCCCATCCGTAATGCGCAACCAAGCGGTAGGCGGCGGCTAAATCTTGACGAATTGCCCACTCCTCAGCCGACACAGCGGAACGGATGTCCATATTTTGCACAATGGCTTCACTCATGATGATCTCCCCAGATGACATGCAGGATGGAAACAACAATGGGGCCGAGAGGCCGCGCGTTTCCGAGATCAGAACGTATACCGACTGTGGTGGCAGAGTCCAGTCCAAGATGCCTTCACCCTGGTGTTCGGTGCGGTATGTTGATGGGTTGGGAGACTTCAGTGCTGCCTTGATTCGAGCAAAAAAAGGCCACCCTCAGGTGGCCTTGAGCTATTTGAAACGAGGCGCTTAGTACGCCCCCATCAAATAGGTTAATTCCATGCCCCACAGCCGTGGCGAAGTGACCCCGGCGGTCTGTCGGAAGTGCTCGCCTTCGCCATGTCGTAAAACTTGAAGCACCGCAATGTCGTCGAGCACGTTATTGACGAACCCAGTGACGATAACGTTCCGCGCTGGGTTGGTCCATGTAGCGCGCAGATCTAGGCGGCCGTAGGCTTCCGCTTTCTCTCGGTCGTTTTCAAAGGGTGAAAAATAGACCTCATCGGTCCATGAGTAGACGCCAGAGAGGTCCAAGGCTGCGCCGCCTTCCAGAGGAAAGGAATACGTACTGTACGTGGTGAACTTCAGCTCGGGCACCTGAAGCAGTTGGTTTCCATCAATGTTGTATCGGTTGTCGTTTTGACTGGGAAACAGAGATCGGGGCGTGTCAGAACGCGCGGGATCCAACACCAACAAGTCCGCCGTGTATTCGCTCGGAGTGAAACTGATGTTGCCGCCAAGGGTCCAGTGGTCGGTTGCGAGCCAGAGCGCCTCGGTTTCAATACCGTAGATTTCTGCGCCAGCCGCCTCCAATACGGAGGTCGAGACGTCGCCTAATTGGGTAACCTCAGATGCAACGGTATGAATGTTGTCGTAGTCATACAGGTAAAATGAGCCATTAATCTGCAATGTCTCGTTCATAAACCGGGTTTTGTAGCCAATTTCATACGCAACCAGCTCTTCTGGGTCGTAATCTGCCGTATTGCTGAAGAATGCTAGGTTATAGCCGCCGGATCGAAATCCAGATGTGACGGAGAAATACAGTAAGACGTCGTCATTAATATCCCAGTCTAGGTTGATCCGTCCGGTCACTTTTTCATCCGTTCGTTCAAATGGACGATAAGCGCTGACCGCGAAAGGTATGCCGCCGTTAACGACCAGATCGGTAGGGATGGGTTGGCCGTGTGCATCTAAGACGATGTTGTCGTTCTCGTCCATTTGGAAGCCACCGTTTGCAGCGTTGTATTGATACAAAGCGTTGGTCGTGACTGTTTTTATTGGTTGAATAAAATCGTCGGTAATGATTCTTGCCAAAAACTGCCCAGTATCGAAGTCCTCTACGTAGCGCCAAACATTCTCTTCCGCCGTTACCTCGTCACGGGCAAAGCGGATACCCATAGTCAGCGCAAAACTCTCGGACAGTGTCCAAACGCCCTGTGAATAGGCCGCAAAGGCTTCTCGTTCTGTTTGAGTTGCGTAGAGCAAGTCGGTTCCGATGGTGTTTGGTCCATTGATCACGTTGAGTGCACTGTTTGTGCCGTCGTCTCCTTGCCAGAGGCCGATAAGCAGATTGTCGTTGCGACCCGCGTTTTCAAGCTTCAGTGCTTCCAAACTGTTTTCCGCTGAGAAGTTGCGTGAACAGGTGGGCCCTGCATTTGCCGTCTGGCAGCCCTCTTTGGCGCTAAACAGCGTCACGCCTCCCGGCTGTGCGCCCAACAAAGCGCTGACAGGGGTGCCTACGGGAATTGTTAGGCCAAGGTCCGCTAGCGTGGCAGAACCCGCTGGCCCCACCGCAATGGAGGGGTCGTAGGATCGGGCATCCACCATGCGGCGTTGGTTTTGCGTAACCGATGAATAAAAGTCGCCTCGCTGATCGATGGTCGCGTCATAAAAGAAGATGCCTGAGGTGAGTGTGAATTGGTCGTTGATGTCCCAAAACGCCTGCATTTCATGCGAAGTGTAGTCGGCCTCGTGGTTCACATAAAACTGGCGGTCGTAATATTGGCTCGCCGTGTTGTCGTCATCGGTGATCCGTTGGTAGGAAAGCTGATTGAAACCATAGATGTATTTCAGCGTCAGGGATTCGGATGCATCCCACGCCGCGCTGAGTTGGGTGCCCTGTTGATCAAAGATTTCAATGTTAAGACCATTGGTCGCAGCGCAGACATCACTGCCGCTGATGTCGTCGGGGAATACGCACTCGTTGTAAGCTGCGAGGCTTTCTTCTGACGTGCTGTTGAACCCGTCGAGAGAGGCGATTGGATTTTAGAAACCATTGAAGTTCGCGAAGTCAAGGCCCGCGCGATTTGGCTGCGCTTCCACAATTTCATCTGTTCCGGGTACTGTAAATTCGCGAACCTCGGCATTTGGGTTATAAAAATCGTTTGCCAAAGGATTTGTTTGGTCTCTATCGATAAACCGGTAGCCGGGAATCAGATTCGTATCTCGAATGCCACGGCCCGCCTCGTTTAAGACCACCAGCCCGCCGCCGTTGGCGCCGCCGAAGGATCGGTCAATTTCCATCCAGTTTTGACGCACGTCGACGGTAATGTCGTCGGTGGGCTGCCACTTAAGCTGAAGAGCAATGTTTTCAGTTCCGATCCCGTCGAGGTCCTCGCCCCCGCCGATATCGCGAATGAAGCCGTCGCGCTCGCGCCAGCTGAAGTTCATGCGGCCATACAGTGTGTTGTCGACTAATGGGCCCGAGACAGCACCGTAGTAGTCTTGGGTACCGATGTCGCCTTGAATGGTTTTAAAGGCTGCTTCAAACACATCGGTGGGCTGTTTGTAGAGAATGTTGATGGCTCCGCCTACGGCGTTTCGGCCGTAAAGCGTGCCCTGAGGTCCGCGTAACACCTCGATACGCTCTACGTCCCAGAAGGTCGCGGCGGTCGCGGTGAGCAGGTCTTCGGAGTACACACCGTTCATGTAGGTCGCCACACCGGGATCGCCACCCAGAGCGCGGAAGTTTCGTCCTACGCCTCGAACCGTGGCGTCGTAAGGTTGAATCGTTGTGGCTGGAACAAAGTTCTGCAGATCTTCCTGATTACGGATGCCGAAGTCATCGAGAAAGTCGCCGGTAAACGCCGTGATGGAAATGGAGGTGTCTTGAATCGAGGCTTCTTGTCGCTCGGCGGTGACAATAACCTCCTCAATTTGCCTTCTCGTGTTTTCCTCTGCCTGGGCACCTGAAGCGGCCAAGGCCGCTAAGATAGTTAGGCCAGTAACAGTAACAGTACCAGTTTTGGATAAGAGTCCCATACTCATAGTCTCCCCTCTCTTATGTGAAGTCGCTCCTCGCGACGGGTCATATGGACGT
>JAACDS010000399.1 GCA_009936895.1 Pseudomonadota bacterium | reverse complement strand
AGGGGTTTTCAAATGAAGCATTGAGTCGAAGGTATCGAAAATCTCTAACAACCGCGATTGAGCGCCCCATGATCGGCATCGGTGCAGCTCTGATCATGCCACTGATCGGATTTGGTTTGGCCCCTACGCTGACCAATCAGTTCTTCCCTGCCGTGGATCGCAACCAGTTTCAGGTTCAGATAGCCTTACCCAGCCAAGCGTCCATTTGGGAAACTCGCGACAGCGTCTTTCGAGCCGACAACGTACTGCGCGGCTACCCCAACATTGTTGATACCTTTTGGACCATTGGTCAGGGCGCACCGAGAGTTTATTACAATGTGGTTTCGTTAAACGAACGTGTCCCGAGCTTCGCCTCGGGCTGGGTCACCACTTCATCAGCGATCGATACCGAGAACGTTCTGAGCACCCTACAAGACGATTTATCCGCCGCTTTGCCTGAAGCTGAGGTACTGGCCATACCCTTTGAACAGGGTCCTCCCACCGATGCGCCCATTGAACTGCGCATCGTTGGCCCGGACTTGGAAACGCTAGGGCGAGAGGCTCAAAGACTCCGCGCACTGGTTGCCAGCGTGCCCAAGGTCACCTACGTCAGAGCTACGTTGTCAACGGCAGAGCCCAAGCTGGCCTTTGTGCCTCGCGAAAACGCCGCTGCGGCCGGAGGCCTTAGCACGGGACAGCTTGCTCACAACATAAACGCATTGTTAGACGGTCAAAATGCTGGTTCCGTGCTGGAAGGCAACAGGCAAATTCCGGTTAAGGTGCAACTCGCCGATCGTTACCGAAACAACATGGAGGATCTGACCACTCTGCCCATGCTGTCGAACGGTCAGGGTGGAATTCCGCTACAAGAACTCGGTGAATGGCAGCTTCAGCCCACCGCCTCGGCCATCGATCGACGTCAGGGCGAACGGTTGAGTACTGTTCAGGCCTTTCTGCAACCCTTCACACTACCGGACACGGTAATGCAGGACATCCAGCAGGCGTTAACGGACCAAGACTACAGACCGCCTCCGGGTTACCGACTCGCAGTGGGTGGCATAGCAGAAGAAAGCTCAGAATCCATGAGTAATATCGTTTCTGTCTTTGTATTTTTTGTTCTCGCCATGTCGGCCGTGGTGGTTCTATCACTGAACTCATTTCGGCAGGCCGGCCTGATAGGCGTGGTAGCCATACTCAGTTTTGGCTTGGCGCTGCTTGGCCTTCGAGTCTTTAGCTATCCTTTCGGATATATGGCATTGATTGGCTCCCTGGGCATGATGGGTTTGGCTATCAACGGCGCCATCATTGTGCTGTCTGCGTTGAAAGCAAGACCTGAGGCTCTCGGTGGCGACACCGACGCCGTCGTCGATGTTGTCATGGACGCCTCACGTCACATTCTTTCTACCACCCTTACGACCATAAGGGGGGGTTCGTACCCTTGATCGTAAACGGTGGGAAGTTCTGGCCACCGCTGGCCACAGCGATTGCAGGCGGCGTTATTGGCTCAGCCATTATTGCCCTGTATCTCGTACCCGCAAGTTTTGCCCTCATTCAAAGAGCAAAGGCGAGAAAACCAGCCAGCCAGCCGCAGGTCTGACCGGCAGCTAGCCCTTCAGATTAAACACCTGCTCGCCGCCTAACCACGTTTCAAGTACGGCAATACTTCCTAATGTTTCTGGCTGAACAGTCAGCGGATCTTGATCCAGCACGACAAAGTCTGCGAATTTGCCTACTTCGAGGCTGCCAACTTCGTGATCGGAATGGCACTGCCACGCGGCATCGAGGGTCATAGCGCGAAGTGCCGCTGCTACTGGCACGCGTTCTTCTGGCGACAACAGCTCGTCACTGCGCCACATGTTGCGCACCACGGCATTTTCCATGCAGCGCAGGGGATTCATCTCAGTCACCGGATCATCCGAATGCAAGCTCCAGCGAATACCCTTGTCTTCGCAGGCACCGGTACGATCCAGCTTCGACGCTTTTTCGAGGCCGAATATGTCTTGCACAAATGCCTTGCCCCAGTAGTGGACGTGGCCGATCAAGAAGCTTGGCGACAGACCAAGCTCCGCCATTTTGTCGATTTGTTCGTCATGCAAAATGCTGCAATGTTCAATTCGGCAGCGCATGGCTGCCGGGTCGAGCCCCTTGACTTTCGCCTTGGCAAAAGCATCTAAGGCGCGATCAATCGCCGCGTCTCCGTTGGCGTGAACACAGACCGCCCAACCCTGACGCAAACGCGTTTCTACTGCGTCATCCAGCACGTCTTTGTCGATGTAGGCCATGCCACAGGCGTTCTCACCTTCCGCGCCAATAAAAGCTTCACGCTGAAGACCGGTTCTGCCTTGGTTTGAGCCATCAGAAACAATCTTCCAGCCGGTTCGCCGAACCCACTCGTCGCCCTCCCCCCAGACCAGTTTGGCTTCGTCCCAACGGTCTGCCATGGCCTGACCGACGCTGTAACGAAACCGAGCCGTCATACGTCCGCTGTCCCGCATGCTCTGATACACATCCAATTCTTTGATGCCCTGAAACATGCCGGTGCCTTGGTCACAAAGCGTAGTAATACCCACGGCGTTGGCTTGACCCAGAACACTCAAACAACCCTCCGCGATATTGCCGTGCTTCAGCTTCGTGTTGTGCCGCACCACCAAGGCCATGGCCGGCCCCGCCTTGAGTACGCCGTTGGGATTGCCGTCAGCATCACGTCCGATTTCAGCACCTTGCGGGTCTGGTGTATCCGCATCGATT
>JAACDS010000398.1 GCA_009936895.1 Pseudomonadota bacterium | reverse complement strand
TCCGGCGTCTCGACACGCTAACCTGCTTTCAACCACAGTCCTTGGAGCAGCGCTATGCCTCAACCTGAGCTGGATCCAGCCTTCACGGCTTACGTGAGAGAAGACCCGAGAATTACCTACGTCCAGCCAGACGACCCTTGGCTGACCCGTCAAGTGATCTCTACGGTCGAGCGCTTGTTTGGCCGCGGACAAATTGAGGCTGTCTACAAGCAATTGAAGTCAGAGCCATTTGCTGTGGAGCGTTTTTTCACAGACGCGTTTCAGGCTACTAGTATTGACTGCCGCTACAACACCGCCAAGCTGAAAGAAATACCGACCGACGGCCCCGTCGTGTTTGTGGCCAATCACCCCTTTGGCATCGTCGACGGTATGGCCTTGTGCGATATGGCGCTAAAAGCGCGCGGCGACTTTCGGATTTTAATCCATTCGCTTTTGTGCCAGGACAAAGATTTAGCCCCGTACTTCTTGCCGGTGGATTTCCAACCGACCAAGGAGGCAATGAAAAATAATCTCCGGGTAAAGAAAGTCGCCCAAGACTGTTTAGCCGACAACATCCCAGTTTTGATTTTTCCATCGGGATTCGTCTCGACCGCCGACAAAAAGGGTTTTGGTGACGTCGTAGATGCGCCATGGACTACCTTCGCTGCAAAGTTGATTCGCGACGCTCAAGCCAATGTCGTGCCTGTTTATTTCCGGGGACAAAACCGTCGGGCGTTTCATCTGGCGTCGCATATCGCAGAACCTCTGCGCATGGCTTTGCTACTCAGCGAGGCCCGAAACCGGTTTGGCAAACCGTTACACGCGGTTATTGGCGACACTCTGGAATGGTCTGCCCTGAGCGCATTCGAAACCCTCCAGACGCTAACCGACTACCTCTACCACCACGTTCAATCGTTGGCCATGAAAAACGTCGAACCCCATCCCACCGCTATTTTATCCCCAACTCATTAGCATCAGCACTGCGGAATATTTCGCAGCTCCTGATAACCTTCACAAATGAGTGAAGAACAAGATCCTTGGGTTGAAATATTTCGCGCTGAAGACAAAAGGCAGATTCGGGACGCCAGCCTGGTACTGCTTGCCGTCAAAGTTGCTCATCGTGTGGACATGAATGCTACCGCCACACCGTGGTCTCTGATGGTTCCCTCCGCCGAGCAGGCGCGAGCACACCACGAACTCACTTCGTATTGGCAAGAAAACAGCAGACCCCTGCCTACCCAAGTACAGGTGCCGTTCGCCGATAGCGGATGGTTCGGCGTCCTTGGATTTTTGGCCGTCATCTGGGCGGTTCCGGCGCTACAAGGATTCTCCGACAGCCCGCTGATTGAAGCCGGCGTACTGCACAGCGAATCGGTACGTCAAGGTGAATGGTGGCGCGCAGTCACTGCTCTCACGCTGCACGGTGGCTTGGAGCATATTCTGAGCAACAGCTTGTTTGGCAGCCTGTTTGGTTTCTTTGTCGCCCGCTATTTGGGCTCGGGGGTTGGCTGGCTGGCAATTCTTGGCTGTGCGGCAGTTGCCAATCTGTTTAACGCGCTGATTCATCCCGATGCCTTTCGCGCGCTGGGCGCCTCTACTGCAAATTTCGCTGCTCTCGGGCTGGCACCCACGCTGCTGTGGCGCAAAGGCGCATTCCGTCAACACGATTGGCGACGCAGTGCAGCCCCTCTTTTCGCCGCCATTGCCATGCTCGCGTTTACTGGCTTCGGATCAGAACGTGTAGACGTTGGCGGTCACGTCTTTGGCTTTATCGCCGGCGTATGCGCCGGGCTGAGACTGTCGCATATCGACTTTTCGGCCATTTCTCGAGAACGGCAGCAGCAATGCGGTATTGTCGCCTTCGGGCTCGTTGCCCTGAGCTGGGTATTGGCGCTTTGAACGCTTAGTGTGATCTCGCGGTTCAGCAACGGTTCAGTTTGATACTACCAATATGGCTTCTCTACAAAGATACGCGGCGATATCAAAGGAGTTTCAAATGCTTGGACTTAGACTGATTGGGATGCTGAGTTTTCTGGCTTTCACCAGCCCAACGCACGGCCAGCAGGCTTTCGAGCCGCTCAATGTGCCCGGGGCGGCACCGGTACCTGAGTTGGTTGACCCGCTCATCCATTATCCAGACAACATTATTCAAGTCATCTTCGACGCCACTGAGTACCCAGAGCAGATTGCCTTAGCTGCCCGGTATTTGACCAATCCCACTGGCGTGCAGGGCAAACCTAAGTTTAACCGCGCCATTTTGGCTCTGATGCAGTATCCGACATTGCTGCAACGATTGAGCACAGACTTGGTCTGGGTGAGCGAACTGGGACAGGCCGTTGCCGAAGACGAGCCACTCGTATGGGCGCAGCTTAGGGACCAGCGATTGCTGCCTAAGGATCTCGCGGAGCCGGTGACCGTCGTGCCAGCGGAAACTCGTGTGGTGTATCGCAGTAGACCCAGCTCATACCGCTTCAGCGACCCCAGGCCCGCACGAATTTCCTCGTCCTACGTTGTGCATTGGGATCGACACAGCCATCGACGTCCACTGCATCGTAGACATCATCACAATCATCATTTTTGGGGACATTCCGGCAGACACGGTCCCGTCTGGCATCACGGACATTTGCGACATCCAGATCACTTTCTGTATCGGCAGCACCGGCAACTCGAGAGAAGGGTGGCACGCGAGCGCCGGGCAAATCGACGCGAGTTTCGACGCGACTCGCACCGTCGATCGCCCGAACCCTATATGTCTGGCACGGTATCCGGAGCAGTCCACGGGGTCGGTCCGCTGCGCTGATTTACGTCAGCGCTCGGCTACTCCCGACCAATCCAGAGGTCGTCGATCCAACGCCCAGACAAAGGCAAACATGGCACCACCAGAAATGGGGCACCAGTAAAAGAAGGCAACACCGTTTGTCGCCAAATAGGCCACGATCGCGCTGGCCAGAACAACACCCGACAAAATCAGTCGCAGCGAACCGATACCAAACCGGGCCAACAGGATGCTGGCAAAAATCGCCCCATAGATGTAATTCGGCAGCTTGAACGTGAGTTGCAACAGCCCTTGCGCCGAGTAGCGCGAAAAAAACAACGCCAAGGCAAAAAAGATCAGAGCCCAAACCACCATAAACAGCCGAGACATCGTGAGATAGTGCCGTTCCGAACGATCTTTGCGCAGGGGAGCGTACAGATGGTTTACCGTCAGGTCAGCGCCCTCCGCCAGCGCCGAATCCAAGGTTGAAATGGCTGCGGCAAATATCGCCGCGATAAACAAACCCGAAACGCCTATCGGCAACTCTGTGGCGATAAAATGCGGAAAAATTCGGTCTGGTGCATCCACTAACTCGGCGGCCAAACCTTCTGGAATGCCATGCTCTGCATAGAACACAAAGAGTGCTAGACCCACACCCAGGATCAACAAATGCACCACATAGAAAAGAGCAGCAAAATCAAAGGCTTTGCAGGCATCGTCCACCGAGCGGCAGGCTTTCACGCGCTGCCAAGTGCCTTGAGTACTGCCTTGGGCAATACTCAAGCAAATCGCGCCGATCACTCCGGCCCAAATGGTGCCGCTTTTGCTTGTGTCCGTATTGAAATCGAACATAACCAACTTTGCCTGTTGATCGAGCCAGAGCAAGGCCTCGGGCAACGGCATAGTGATCTCACCAAGCGTATAAAGCAGCGCAAAAATGGCCCCCGCAGCGAAGAGCAAAAACAGCAGAAAATCCGTCCAGATGACCGTTTTGATACCAGCCAAGGCACCCCAAAGCGCACTGATGCTGACAATAAACAACGCGCAACCGGCCAACCCCCAACCGCTAATCACGTCCAAAACCAAACTCGCGGTTAACAGTTTAACGCCGGAATTGATGGTATTGAGCAGCAAGCCTAATGCCATGGACAGGGTGCCCGTTGGCGCGTCGATGCGAGCGCCGATGTACTCGTAACTGGTGGCAAGATTTTGGCTTTGGTAGAACGGTCGCGCCAGCAGTCTGGCCACCAGCACCTTGCCCAAGGCCAGACCAATGATGACCTGGACATAGGTTAGATTGCCCTCCGGAGCGAACACGGCGGCGGGCACCGACACAAACGTCACTGCGCTGACCACCGTCGCAATGATGCTCGCCGATACCGCCCACCAAGGCATGGAGCCTCCGGCTTGAAAGAAACCTTGGCGATCTGTAATCGTACCGCTGAGCCGGTGCCCGGCCCACGTCACGCCAAGCATCACCACCGCAATGACCCCAAGATCAATCAGACCCAAGGCGGAACTCACTGCTATTGATCAAGCCGCACGATTCGAGTACCAACGTTGCCGCCGGACAGCAAGTCCACAAAGCCTTCAGGCGCTGCCGCCAATCCGACGACCTCGTCTTGCAGACTGGTTAGCTGGCCCGAAGTCAGCCAGCCGTATATGGCGTTTCTCGCCTCGGCATAGTGTTCAGCATAATCAAAGAGCAAAAAGCCACGCATGGTGAGTCGGTTATTGACCAGTAATCCCGGGACACCCTTGGGACCGGGTTCCGGCGTATCCGTGTCGTATTGCGACACCACGCCGCAACAGGCGATCCGCCCCCCGACATTCATACGAAACAGAGCGGAGCCCAAAATCATGCCGCCCGTGTTGTCACAATAGACGTCTACGCCATCAGGGGTCGCCTCTTTTAAGCTTTGACGATAGTTGGCGTCTTTGTAATTGACGGTTCGATCAAAACCCAACCGATCAACGAGCAGCCGACCTTTATCGTTGCTACCGCAAACGCCAACCACCTGACAGCCGTGGATTTTTGCCATTTGTCCGACCATGTGTCCAACCGAACCCGCAGCCGCCGACACCATGACCGTATTGCCCGGCTCGGGGTTGCCCACGTCAAGAAGGCCAAAGTACGCCGTTAACCCATTGACGCCCATTGGCCCGAGGTAATGAATCGGATCGTGACCGGGATCAATCACCGTGACGTGCTCGACATCCATGGCGACATACTGCTGCCAGCCCGTGGCAGCAATCACACGATCACCAACGGCCACCGAAGGCGCATTGGAAGCAACCACCTCACCAACCCCGGTACCGTTCATGACGCGACCGGCAGCCGGCGCACCAGCGTAGCTAGCACTGCCCTGCAAGCCGGCACGCGTTCCCGCTGTAATGGCGAAAGCAAGCGTCTTAATCAGTACCTGATTAGGGCCTGCAACGGGCATCGGCGAATCGGTGAGTTTGTAGTCCTCAGCGCGCAGCTTGCCCGTTGGTAGACGGTCGATCAGAACCTGTTGGTTTTCCATATATCCCCCTGTCAGTAAGCAACCCGAAGTAAACGGGCAGTCTCGATTACGCGCCTAGGTCTTTTGCCATGGCGTCTATGAGCGACGGGCCAATGCCACAGCATCCGCCAAGTATCGATGCACCCTTGTTTCGCCAATCGCGAGAAAAAGCAACGAAGTCTTCTGCGGTCATGTCTCTTGCCTGAACGGATTTATCGTTATCCAAAGTCCAACCCTCTGGCACGTGATAACTGTTTGGATACGCGCCGATCGGTTTATCCGTCAGCTTGGCAAGAGCCTCTACAGCAGCACTGATCGCTGCAGGTGAGGTGCAGTTAAACAGATACGCGTCTGGTTCAAAGGGCTGCACCGCGGCAAGGGCTTCGGCCAATGACTCCCCGCTCCGAAGACCCTCGCCAGGGGTTTCGTGCAGCGTCCAAGCCACCCAAAGCGGTTTGTTTGGATCCGCCGCGCGCGCTGCAGAAGACGCGTTCACTGCCTCGCGGACACAGGACATGGTCTCACAGAGGTACAGGTCGACATGGGGAGCCAAGACGTTCACCAACTCACGGTACACAGCCTGCGATGGTTCGTTTTCGGGCACTAAGTCGTGCCGATAGCTTTCATCCAGCGGAGGCAAACACCCGGCAACTCGCACCG